>NZ_JALGQY010000059.1:0-4628 GCF_022809915.1 Acinetobacter lwoffii
GATTGACTCTGTTTATACCGATGGAGCTTATGACACCAAGCAATGCCGTCAGGTCATTGCAGATCGGCAAGCGCATGCGGTGATTCCACCTAGAAAAAATGCGAAACCATGGAAAGATACAAAGAGTAGCTCGCTAGAGCGAAATGAATTACTTCGAACAATTAAACGTTTAGGCAGGACACTATGGAAAAAATGGTCAGGCTATCATCGGCGAAGTTGGTTGAAACTAAGATGCATTGCATCAAATTATTAGGAGATAAACTCAGTGCAAGGAGTTTTGATGGCACTGTTGCAAATAGAAATTTGAGTCGATGATGTTCCCTTTAAAAAGTGCTTAGAGACCGAAAACTCTATTCTATATTGTGTTTTTTGTTAAAAATGACACTATATATAGTATTTTAATTTGTTATATCAATGCGATTTTTTTCTACAACTTTATACATATTTGAAAATTCATTTGGAACGTCTTCAGTTATAACCATGCGATAGTATCCAGGTTGGAACAACTATTTTTCTATAAGAAGATATGAGAACGACTGAAAGGAGTTCGATATATCGTTCTATTCTTTTTCTTTATTTGAAAAATTAATTAAATATTTATTAATTAGTTATCTGTATTTTTTTATAATTTCTTCTTTAAGATTCAAGTTAAAAAAAGCCCTAAAAGATTGACTTTTTTGATAGTCCCAAGACAAGGTTTTGTCTAGCCTTATTTTATAAGACTTTTTAAGCTTCCTTCAAAATCAGTTGAAAACATTGAGTTATAAAAGAATGGACCTCAGCTCGAAACTTTACGAAGTATAGCGAGTAACAACGAAGCTATGCTGAAGTAAATGTTTGAGCAACCAACCGACTGTATGCAATAGCTACAGTAATGGAAGGAACAGAGGGCGGTCAGTAAATAGGCTTTAGGTGCTATGTATGTGTGCGCTTATGTGTACCTAGAATCCGTACATTTTTGTTTTAAGGTTTTTGCTTTTTTCATTTTTAAAAACAAGTAGTTATAAAATGTCTAAGACAAGGTTTTGTCTACAGCCTTTAAATTTTCCTTTATAAATTCACTGTAATTTGAGTATCGAATTTCAGCGAAAGCCGTATAAAACCTAAGATCAATTAAGACTGAAATCTGTCTTACTTATCCACAGTTTTAAATTTAAAAACAAAACAAGTGTTTAGCTAGACAAATAAAGCAATTCAAGACAAAAATAGAGCCACAAGACAAGTTATTGACATTATCTGTCTTGAGATAATATAATCTGTCTCAAGAGGGGAGAACAGTCTTCCATTACAACAATATGCAATGAGGATAATAAAACGTGCAAATAGGAAAAATAAGCACAGTGTTTAAAGTTTATGATGCAATGATGGGTAGCGGTAAGACTACTCAAATTATAGAAAACATTAGAACAGCAGAAAAAGACCAGAACTTTCTTTACATCACTCCATTACTTGATGAATGCCATCGTATTTCAGGTACAACATACGATCCTGAAGATGTATTAAAACGTCCTTTAATTACCACAGAAGACGATACAAGCGTTCATTACGCATATTTAGATGATGCTCCTTTGAAGGAAAGACGTTTCAAGCATCCAAGCTATAAGGGTGGAAATAAAGCTGAAAGCTTGCAATACCTGTTAAAGAACAAAGAAAACGTAGTCAGTACACATCAGCTCTTTATGAACCTAACACCAAATATGTTGGATGATGCGAAAGACTATGTACTGATTATTGACGAAACAATTCAAGTCTATGATGTATATACAGAGCATTCATCTACAGAGTTAGAAGCTCTTTTCCGTTTAGGTTGGATTCATGTTGATGATGATGCTGTCACTCTTCGTTTCAACCGTGAAAAGTATGGTGATAACGGTGGTGACCCGACAGGTACGAAATATGAAAACCTAGCAACAATGTGTGATCTCGGTCAGCTCTTGTATGTGGACCAGAAGCTGATTGTTTGGGAATTGAGTATCGACACACTGAGATCTTTTAAAGAAGTCTGGATTGCTACTTATATGTTTGAAGGCTCTCAAATGTCAGCGTATTTGAAATCGTATGGCGTTGAGTATGAACTGATCCGTTTTGGTAACAAGCCTTCTCAAATTAAGCATTTAGTCACTATTTCAGATAACAAGTTTATTAATGAGATTGGTACTAAAACTACAGCATTGAGTTCAAGCCAATTCAAATCAAATAAGAAAGCTTTATGTGAGCAGTTGTCAAAAAATCTTGATAACTATTTCCGTAACCATGTTAAAGCGAAAAAGTCAGATAGACTTTGGACTTCATTTAAAGAAGCACATTCAGCAATTGCTGGATCACGCTATAAAGAAGAATGGTTAGCCTTCAATACAAAGGCAACTAACGAATACAAAGACAAAACCAACTTAGCTTACTTGATGAACCTATATCCAAATCCAATGGTTGTTAAAGCTTCAGCTATGAAGGGATTCCCTGTTAAGGAAGATGTATTCGCTCTATCTGAGATGGTCCAATGGATATGGCGTTCTGCTATTCGTGAAGGTAACCCAATCAATATTTATGTACCAAGCTCAAGAATGCGTAGTTTATTACAGCGTTGGTTAAATGATGAATTTGAAAATTCTGCTGCTGAAGATATTGAAGTTACAGAAGAAGCCGAACAGTTAGAATTAGTTTAAATTGGCTTTGTTGCACAAAGATTTGAAATGCAAAGCGCCCCTAATTGAGCCAAATTTAAGGCGTAACTTGGGTAAGTGGTCGACCTAATTCCGGAGTTTCCTAAATAGAGTAAAAAAATAAGCCTTTGATTTTTATAATTATTTTATTTTTAATTTCTAATATCTGAACACAAATATTATAGTTTTCTTACTAATCTGCCATACCCTCACATATTTTATCATTAATATTCAATTACTTATATTTTTACTCAATACGTCTTGTTTGCAAATTAGATTTTTTTATATTGCATCAAGTTAAATTATTTTTTCTAAATAAACTCGTGGAACATTGGTTATTAAATAGGCGTGGAACGTGAATAATCAACAAAAAAGCCCAAGTACGCATACTTGGGCTTTTCATATAAGCATAAGGCTATGAATTATAAGAAATAAAAAATTGTTGTATTACGTATAACAGCCATTATGTTAAATAGATGGAATATTCAATGTTTTAGGCATCTACTTCTTCTAGGAATGGAACTTGATTTATGCTCACCCAACCATCTCTTTTGGGAAGCCCTCTAGAGTGCCGAATCACTCCATTATCTCTAGTTGTTTTATAGACTTTGTATCCTCTTCTATTAAAGGCATTTACTACAGCTTGCCGAGGATGTGTTTCTGATTTAGGACCAACAGAAACAAAACTTGTTTTTGTTAAAGAAGATCCTTGAGGAAGTCTTGGTCCTAGTAGGTTGTCTAACACTTCAGGAGAAACGTTATGTCTACTACCATGATGTGGCATTTGTACAAAATCACAGTTCTGAATATTTAATCCTGAATATTCTGCATTATCTAACGCATGAGCAAGAGCCCTAACACCAGCATCACCTGTTAACAATACTCTATTGTTATGCATATCGGCAAATAAAATGACACTACTTTCATTTTCTGCACTTGTTGTCACATTATTTTTAAGAGTTTCTTTATCCCAGCTTTCAAAGATTTTTTGCACGGAGTCAAGAAACTTTCTGAAACTTTCAGTAGCCAACGTACTTTTTTGTTCAGGTGTTTTATTGAATTCTTGAACAAGTTCATGAACATACCAATTTCTTTCTGGTGAAAGAACTTGGAATGGACCAATAGATTCACCGTAAAATGGTTCTTTAATTGTGATACCTCGTTCGGTTGCTAGAACTTCTAAGTTGTAAGCAGCCGACATTTTTTCTTGGAATCGTCTAGCAAGGCTATTATTTGTTATCCTTCTATCTTTGAAATAGTGACAGATTTCATCGCAATATAACCAAGGACGATGCATCCATAGCTCTTTGACATGTAGCTTCTCTAAGACAACTGATAAACCAGATGCATGATCGTTATCAGGATGGCTATTTACAAGAAAATCAATAGTGTCCGTTTGATAGTATTTCTGGATATGCCTAACCATAGCCTCTCCGGAGGATTTTACCCCTCCATCATAGGCTAGTACTTTATATTCTCCGTCTTCCCTGTATCGAACTAAAATACAGTCCCCACTACGCCCTGTATCACCTACAGTTAAAAATTCAATCTCAAAACCATCGATCATAATTATTAAAACCTAGTAGTAATTTATTAACCTTATGCTTTAATAAGGCATTAATTTAAAAAGAAAAGGTTAACATGAAAGATATTTTATCTTTTTTTGATGAATATACTTTAAAAGCAAGATTTTTACCTGCGTGTATAGCGGCATTACCATTAATGTCTATTATTGCCTCATACTTCGATTGGAATGAGTTTCTAGTTGCAAATATTGTGGTGGGGGGTTTAGTTGGTTTGATTGTAATTTATCTTTTTTCGCTTTTTGCTAGATCTCTAGGACGAAAAGTTGAGAGCAAAATTTTAAAAGAATGGGGGGGATTTCCTACTACTCAATTCTTGAGACATAGAGATTCAACGTTAAGTTCAGTAAAGAAAGAAAAGATTCATGAGTTACTAGCTCAAAAG
>NZ_JALGQY010000010.1:0-102282 GCF_022809915.1 Acinetobacter lwoffii
AATGCAGTGACTGAAAGCTTCTTTCATACATTAAAAGGTCATGTGGTACATGGCAGTGTGTTTTCGACTCGAAAAGAAGCGAATGCTGTCTTGTTTGACTATATTGAAATTTATTACAATCGAGTCAGAAGACATTCTGCAAACGGCTGGTTAAGTCCAGAAGCCTTTGAACAGAAATATATTAAAAGTTTAGAGGGGCTGGTTGTCCACGATACTGTCTAGGATCAAAGTGTACCTAAGCTACTTAAATTTCAGTGACAACTTGAGTATGAGGAGTATTGTGGCAGTATTAAAATTGGATGATATTTATCTGGGATAATGGGAGCAGGCCACTTTTTTTAATAAAAGTATAATAAAATACTCAGCAAAGTGATTCTATTTATCACTTTAGTTTATATTGTTAGATTCATCAAAATTCAAGGTTTAGATTGATGCTAAAACTCTCGGAAGTGAAAGTTGCCATTATTGGATTAGGCTATGTCGGTTTGCCGTTAGCCGTTGAATTTGGTAAAAAAGTTCCGGTTGTGGGCTTTGATATTTATCAAAAACGTATTGATGAACTCAAATCTGGTAAAGATCATACTTTAGAAGTCTCTCCCAAAGAATTAGCACAAGCAACACAATTGACCTACAGCACACAATTAGAAGATTTAAAAGACTGTAATTTTTTTATCGTGACTGTCCCAACGCCAATTGACGAATATAAACGTCCAGATTTAACACCCCTTGTTAAAGCTTCTCAAAGTATTGGCAAGGTTTTGAAAAAAAACGATATCGTGGTGTATGAGTCAACGGTTTATCCGGGTGCGACAGAAGAAATCTGTATTCCTGTGCTTGAGCAAGTTTCAGGTTTGAAATTTAACCAAGACTTCTTTGCAGGTTACAGCCCTGAGCGTATTAATCCGGGTGATAAACTGCACCGTGTGACCAATATTCTTAAAATTACCTCAGGCTCCACTCCAGAAGTCGCTGATTTTGTCGATGAAGTCTATAACCTGATCATTGAAGCAGGCACGCATAAGGCACCAAGTATTAAAGTCGCTGAAGCGGCAAAAGTGATTGAAAACACCCAGCGTGACGTCAACATTGCATTGATCAATGAACTGGCTGTGATCTTTAATAAAATGGAGATCGACACCGAAGCAGTACTTCAAGCGGCAGGCACCAAATGGAACTTCTTGCCGTTCCGTCCCGGTCTGGTGGGTGGTCACTGTATCGGCGTTGATCCATACTACCTAACCCATAAAGCGCAGTCGATTGGCTACCATCCTGAAATTATCTTAGCTGGTCGTCGTCTCAATGATGGCATGGGTGCTTATGTGGTGACTCAGCTTGTTAAAGGCATGATCAAGAAAAAAATTCAGGTTGAAGGTGCGAAAGTTTTGGTGCTGGGCTTGAGCTTTAAAGAAAACTGTCCTGATATTCGTAATACCAAAATCATTGATATTGTGCATGAGCTTCAGGAATATCACATTCAAGCCGATGTCTATGATCCATGGGTGGATGCATCAGAAGCACAGCATGAATATGGTATTACCCCAGTGCAAACTCTTGAAAACGGTCAATATGATGCTGTGATTTTGGCGGTTGCACATGAGCAATTTAAAGCGATGGGTGTTGATGCAATCCGTGCGCTAGGTAAAGTCAATCACGTGCTGTATGACTTGAAATATGTATTAAGTCAGTCTGAATCTGACCTTCGTTTGTAATAGGACATCTTCATGAATCAGTATCAACAGGTATGTGAGCAACTCCAAGCTCAGCCGAAAACATGGCTCGTGACAGGTGTTGCTGGTTTTATCGGTTCCAATCTTCTAGAAACTTTACTGAAGCTTGATCAAACTGTGGTGGGGTTAGACAACTTTGCTACTGGTCATCAGCATAACCTGAATGAAGTGCAAAGCTTGGTGTCTGTGGAACAATGGGCAAAATTCAGCTTTATTGAAGGCGATATCCGCAAGTTCGAAGATTGCCAAAGAGCCTGTGCAGGAGTGGATTATGTCTTGCATCAAGCTGCACTTGGTTCAGTACCTCGCTCAATTGCCGACCCAATTACCACCAATGACACCAATATCAGTGGTTTTTTGAATATGCTGAGCGCAGCACGTGATGTGGGTGTGGCAAGTTTTACCTATGCCGCAAGTAGCTCAACCTATGGCGATCATCCTGCATTACCAAAAGTCGAAAAAAACATTGGTAATCCATTGTCACCATATGCGGTAACCAAGTATGTCAATGAACTGTATGCGGATGTTTTTGCACGTAGCTACGGTTTTAAAGCGATTGGTCTGCGTTACTTTAATGTTTTTGGTAAACGTCAGGATCCAAATGGTGCTTATGCAGCGGTGATTCCTAAATGGATAGCATCGATGATTGCTGATAAAGATGTTTTCATCAATGGTGATGGTGAAACCAGTCGTGATTTCTGTTTCATTGATAATACCGTGCAAGCCAATATTTTGGCGGCGACAGCATCGGATGAAGCAAAAAATCAGGTCTATAACGTGGCTGTAGGTGACCGTACCACGCTCAATGATTTGTATCGTGCCATTCAATCTGCGCTTGCGAGCAACGATGTACAGTTTGAGCGTGATCCTGTATACCGTGATTTTCGTGCCGGGGATGTACGTCATTCACAAGCGAGTATCGACAAAATTCAGCAACACTTGGGTTATGTACCTGAATTTAAAATTGCTGAAGGCATTCAATTGGCGATGCGTTGGTACGTCAATAATTTGAAATGATGATGCTTGAATGATTGCGAAACTGTTCGCAAAGTATCGGTCGATTGGACTGATTACTTTAAGTTTACTGGCAGGTGCGATAATCACATTTATCGCACTTCCTGTTTTGACACGTCTATATTCTGTTGCTGACTTTGGTGTTTACGGTATTGCTTTAGCTATCGTTAGTATTTTATCGACGGTAGCGAATTTACGCCTTGATCAAGCCTTATTGGTGGCAGAAAAACAGGATAAAAAAAGCCTGATTTTTGAAGGGGCCGTGTTCTCTACAGTCATTGCTGTGATCAGTGGCATGGTCATCAGCTTTATTTTAAACGTTGAAATGGCTTTTGCTGTGGCGGCTGGTGTGCTTGCCAATACACTAATTCAAAGTCTGTATAATTATCAATTTTCCACCCATCAAGAATATTTCTGCGCAGGTTTAAATATTTTTCGCAGTACCCTAGTTGTAGCGGTTCAACTGTCTTTACCATTGGTCATGCAGATCAGTTTGGTGAATAGCTATAACGTCAGCTCGATCATCATGATTGTGGTGGTGCTGATCTATTTCATGAAGCATCAACTGTATCAAGTCAGTTGGCAGGCCTTTAAAAATTATAAAGACTTTATTTATAGCAATACGCGACATGCCTTGCTGAATAGTTTTTCGCATAATTTGCCTTATTATGTGGTATCGCATTTTGTGGGTGTGCAGGCGATGGGTTTCTATGCCATTGTCGAGCGTACTTTGCGTGTGCCAATCAACCTGATTTCGCAAACCTTGCGTCAGTTCTTTATTCGTCAATTTAAAAACACAGAATCCAATCAAAATGCACTCAAGGCGAGTGTGCTGCTTAGTCTGGTTTCACTGCCCTTATTTGTGATATTTTTAATTCTGCCTGAATCAGTTTATTTATGGATTTTTGGCAGGGAGTGGGTTGGTATTTCAACGTATTTTCAAATTTTAGCTTTGGGCTATTGGGCGATTTTCTGTAATCCACCAAGCTCGGCTTTTCTGATTGCCAAGCGCAACAGCCACGTTTTATTTAAATTGCAAATCATTGAACTGATCATCAAATTTGTATTATTTGCAGGCTTATATGTTTTATTTGACGATAAAATTTATATGCTGTTAGCGGTCCCTGTGGCGCTGATCATCTATAACTTTGCCATTTTATATGTGGTGTGGAGAAACAAAAACTGATGTTTTTAAAACTACTAAAACTGATGAGTTGGTTCACTGCACAATGTCGTCAACAATTTTATAACCTGGCTTTTGGTACGAAGTTTCGCTATTTCGGCAAAGGCTGTACGGTTGATATTCGTGGAAAAGTGAAGATCGGCAACAATGTTTATATTGGCGATCATGTCAGTTTAATTGTTGAAAATGGTGCGGTGTTAGAAATTGCCGACAACAGTTTTATTGGTGAAAACTGCTATATCAAATGCTTTGGCGGCAAGGTTTCAATTGGTAAAGATGTCAGTATGAATTCCAAGTCGTATATCAATGGCTGTGGTGGCGTCACGATTGGTGATAACACCCGTATTGGTACACAAAGTATTATTATTGCGAGTAATCATAAATTTGGTGAGCCTGATCTTTTGGTCAAAGATGCGATTACCAAACTCGGTGTCAGTTTAGGTGAAAACATTTGGCTTGGCGCACGTGTGACAGTTTTAGATGGCGTAACGATTCCAAGCAATAGCGTGATTGGTGCTTGTAGTTTGGTGTCTAAACCGCTTGATGAGGCGGGTGTTTATGTCGGCAGTCCTGTCAAAAAAATCAAAGCATTTTAAAGCAAGTTTCATGTGACTTGGACATTCATATCCTAAAGCGAATTTTCAGCGTAAAATATCCAGCGATTTTTCCTCTTTTTTAGAACCTGATATAGGTCATGTATATGGCATTGATTGTTTCTGCTTCTCGACAGCTGTTTGATTTAGCTTATTTTATGGCTAAGGGCAGTGTGGCTTTTGCACGTAGAAAAGGGGTGAAGGTCGGTGAAAACTGTCGAATCTATATTAAAAATTGGGGCTCAGAACCGTTTTTAGTTTCCATTGGTGATCATGTGACTGTGACTTCAGGGGTAAAGTTTATTACCCATGATGGCAGTACCTGTTTGGTCAAAGATGCTCATGGTAAACGCTATCAACGTTTTGCCCCGATTCAGATCGGCTCGCATGTGTTTATTGGGGTAAATACGATTATTATGCCGGGTGTAAAGATTGGCTCGAATGTGGTGATTGGTGCAGGTTCGGTGGTGACCAAAGACATTCCTGACCATAGTGTGGCGATTGGGGTGCCAGCCAAAGTGGTGTCGAGCTTTGCCGATTATCAAGCCAAAATTCAAAGCACCTGTGCCAGTGACAGCGACTTGGTTGATATCACCGATTATCATGAGCGTGTAGAACGTGCCATGGCAATTCAAGCCTCAAAAACCTCAGATTAATGCTCTCCCATTTCATGTTATTTAGGTTGGATTATGTTGAATAAAGTCATGTTCTTTTTGCCAAGCTTGGGCGGTGGTGGTGCAGAACGTACGGTCATTCAACTTGCCAACAGTTTTGCTGAACAAGGGCTGAAGATTCATTTGGGCGTGTGCGATCTGAGTGGTGAAAAAGCTAAACTATTACCTGAAGTGAGCGCAAAAATTGACTTGGTGAATTTTGATTGTGGCCGAGTGATGAATAGCATCACCCCCTTAAAAATAAACATGAAAGCCGAACAATATGATTGCGTTGTTGCGACACAAACCCATACCAATATTGTGGCAGGCATTGCGAAAAAATTGGCAGGCGTTCAAACACGGTTAATCTTGCGTGAAGTCTCTACGCCGTCGAAAAACATGAAATTACAGGGCATCGCCAAGTTTGTGCTCAAAACTTTGGTGAATTGGACGTATCCGATGGCACAACAAGTGGTCTGTGTGTCTAAAGGTGTTGAAGCTGATTTTCGTGAATATTATGCTTATAAAAACAAGAATCTAAGTAGCATTTATAATCCAGTTTTAGATGATACCTATTTTGAAAAACTAAAAGCTCCTGTCACACACAAATTTTTTAATGACAGCAACAAAGTTATTTTGGCAGTCGGGCGTTTGACCGAAGCCAAGAATTTTGGTTTCCTAATTCGAGCTTTTAAAGCTTTACGTGATCAGCATGCAGATACACGCTTGATTATTTTAGGTGAAGGTGAATTACGCACAGAGTTTGAAACTTTGGTGGCTGAATTAGGTTTAAAAGATGCTGTGGATTTACCCGGTTTTGATGCCAACCCCTATGCCTATTTTAAATATGCATCGCTGTTTGTTTTAAGTTCGAATTGGGAAGGTTTGCCGGGGGTGCTGATTCAGGCATTGGCGTCAAAAGTCAAAGTCGTGAGTACCGATTGCCCAAGTGGTCCACGTGAAATTTTAGAGTATGCTAAATTTGGCTTATTGGTCGAATGTAATGATCAAATAGGTCTGACCCAAGCGATGCAAAAAGCGATTTTTGCGGAGTATGTGCAATACTCAGATGCCGACTTTACAGCTCATATACAGCAATTCCATAAACACACCGTGCTGAAACAGTATTTAAGCATGATGGAGTCTGCATCATGAGCAAGCCGTTAATGGTGCATGTGATCACCAATTTTGCAGGCGTCGGTGGTGCGGAAATGATGTTGGCACGTTTGATTCAATTTACTGAAAATCAGTATCAGCATGTGATCATTAGTTTGATGAAAACATCGGATGTATATCAAAGCACACTCGATCGTTGTCAGTCACATTATGCATTGCAGTGGAATGGCTTAAATACCTTAGGCACGATTCAAAAATTACGTGGCTTACTGAAACAATTACAGCCGAAAACTGTGCAATGCTGGATGTACCACGCCAATGCATTGACCAGTCTCAGTGTCATCGGTTTAGCCCAGAAGCCAAATGTGGTCTGGGGAATTCATCATTCGCTTGCATCCCCAAAAGATGAATCGATCAGTACTAAAATTGCTTTGGTTTTAAGTAGGGTTTTATCGAAACAGCCCAGAGCCATTATTTATTGTGCGCATTCTTCTAAGCAACAACATGCTGATTTTGGTTTTCAAAATGCCAACCAGCATGTGATTGCCAATGGGGTGTTTCTCGATAAATTTCAGCCTAATCTACAGTTGCATGAACCGATGGTGATTGGATTTGCTGGTAATTATCGACATGCCAAAGGTTACCCATATTTATTTGAAACCATGGGGTTGCTCAAAAATGAAAACATCATTTTTAAAATTGCAGGTAGCGGAGCAAACTTAGATCATCCCGAAGTAAAAGTTTTGTTTGAGCAGTATCAATTGAACAGCCAAAAGGTGCATCTGCTGGATCAAATTTCGGATATGCCAGTCTTTTACCAATCGATTGATGTATTCCTCATGACCTCGATTACCGAAGGTTTTCCAAATGTGCTGGTGGAAGCGATGGCATCGGGTTTGCCCTGTATCAGTACCGATGTGGGTGATGCCAAATACATTGTGCAGGAATTAGGATCAATTGTGCCACCACGCAATGCACAAGCCTTGGCAGAGGCAATTTTGGCTTATGTACAAAAAGCACCAGCAGAAAAACAAGGCTTAAAACAAGCGACCCGTAAACGAGTCGAGCAGAATTTCAGTATTGACAATGTCAGCCATCAATATATGCAGGTGTGGAGTCAACAGGTATGAAATTTTTAATGATTAGTAGTTTCTTGCCATCAGTGCTGAATTTTCGTGGCAAATTATTGAAAGAGATTGCTACTCAAGACTATGAAATTCACATCATGGCACCTGAATTTGCTAGCTTTCCGGAAGAACTGCAAAAACTTGAAGCATTGGGTTATCACCTGCATGAAATTCCAATGCAACGTACTGGCACCAATCTAATTGCTGATTTAAGACTGCTTAAAAACTTGTATCAGCAAATTCGTCACATTCAGCCGGACTATGTGTTGTCTTATACCATTAAACCGGTAATTTACGGCATGCTTGCATCATGGTTGGCAAAAGTGCCACATCGTTTTGCTTTAATTACTGGTCTGGGTTATGCCTTTCAAAATGTGGAGTCAGGCAAGCGCAGTCTGTTTCAAAAAATGGTGCATAGCTTATATGCCCAAGCTTTAAAATATAGCGACAAAGTGTTTTTTCAAAATCCGGATGACTTAAAACTATTTCAAGACATGCATTTACTTGAAGCCCATAAACTGACTGTGGTGGTAAATGGTTCAGGTGTCAATGTACAAGACTTTGATATCATGCCATTGCCGAAAAATGCGCAAGGTCAGCTGAGAGCGTCATTTTTACTCATTGCACGCCTCTTAGGTGATAAAGGTGTGCGTGAATATGCCGAATCGGCACGGATCATCAAAGCACAATATCCTGAAGCAGACTTTCATTTAGTCGGTTGGATTGATGACAATCCATCAGCTATTTCACAAGCAGAACTTGATGAGTGGATTGCCGATGGTCGCCTGAAATATTGGGGTAAGCTCCGTGATGTCCGTCCTGCTATTGCGGAAAGTTCGGTGTATGTGTTGCCATCTTATCGTGAAGGTACACCGCGTACGGTTTTAGAGGCGATGGCCATGGGGCGTGCAGTGATTACTACCGATGCGCCGGGCTGCCGTGAAACGGTTTCGAATGGCGTGAATGGCTATCTCGTTGGGGTGAAATCGGTCGATGATCTGGTACAAGCCATGCAGTACTTTATTGAAGATCCAAAATTGATTGAGTCTATGGGACAGCGTTCGCGGGAAATCGCTTTAAATAAATATGATGTACATCAGGTGAATCAGCATATGCTGACAGAGATGCAACTAATTTCTCAACCATGACCGGGCAGTGGTTAGATAGGATGAATAATTCAGAGGTGATCTTATGATTTTGAAATATATCAAAAGTGATTTGTATCGATATACGGGCAAGATCAGCTTTCAACTATTTTTAAAAAACTATTTATTTAATCGTGGTTTTAACTTTTCATTTTGGTTGCGTTTAGCCAGTTCTAAATCGTTCTGGGCAAAATTTGCCTATCCCGTTTATTATTATAAAAAGAAAAAATATGGAATCGATATTCATATTACGACCCAGATCGGCTATGGCCTCTATATCGGTCATGGCGGTCCGCTGGTTGTAAATCCTTCCACGATCATTGGGAATAATGTGAATTTATCGCAATTTACCACTATTGGGGCAAATGGTGGTCGTCAGGCTGCTGAAATTGGCGATAACGTTTATATTGGGCCACAGGTCTGTATTATTGACCATGTTAAAATTGGTGCTAATGCAACGATTGGCGCAGGGAGTGTTGTCACCAAGGATATTCCTGAAGGTGCCACTGCTGCGGGTAATTATGCGAAAGTGTTGAATAGGAATAATCCAGGCGGATTGGTGAATAGACGTTGGACAGATCTATAAGGTGCAGATGATGTTAAAACGTATCATTGATATTACGGTTGCTTCAACCGCTTTAATCCTGTTATCACCGGTATATTTCGCTGTTGCTCATAAAGTGAAAAAGAATTTAGGTTCGCCTGTGCTATTTCGTCAAGTTCGTCCGGGTTTACATGGAAAACCTTTTGAAATGATTAAGTTCCGCACCATGAAAGATGCACTGGATGCTGAGGGCAATCCATTACCCGACAGTGAGCGTCTCACCCCCTTTGGGAAAATGCTTCGTGCAACCAGTTTGGATGAAATGCCTGAATTGTGGAACGTGATTAAAGGTGATATGAGCATCGTTGGGCCACGTCCCTTATTGATGGAATATCTGCCTTTATATAATGAGCAACAAGCCAAACGTCATAACGTGCGTCCGGGCATCACCGGTTATGCGCAAGTGAATGGGCGTAACGCCATTTCATGGGAAAAGAAATTCGAGCTCGATACATGGTATGTTGAACATCAATCGCTGTGGCTCGATTTTAAGATCATGCTAAAAACAATAAAAAAAGTGATTGCCAAGGATGATATCAGCGCCGAAGGTGAGGCAACCATGACGAAATTTACCAGCACACCGGAACAAAAATAATGACAACACTCTATGCGATTTATGGCGCTTCAGGTTGTGGACGCAGTTTGATGCCTGTTGCGCGTCAGCAATTAGCACGTGAACAAAATACTTCTGAAATTGTCTTTATTGATGATGCTTTGACAGAAATTAGTCTAGTGAATGGTCATCGTGCCATGAACTATCAAGACTTTTTAAATGAGTCGGCATCTAAAAAATACGTGCAAATTGCGATTGCCAATAGTCGGGTACGAGAAAAAATTGCTCATCGTTTAGAAGTGGATGGCATTGGACTTTGGTCAATCTCTGCCGATAACGCCATTTTGATGGATGAGATTCAAATCGCGGCAGGTTCAGCCTTAAGTCCATTTGTCACCATTACTTCGAATATTAAAATCGGCAAATGCTTCCATGCTAATTTATATAGCTATGTGGAGCATGATTGCGTGATTGGGGATTTCGTTACCTTTGCGCCAGGCGTAAAATGCAACGGTAATATTCATATTCATGACCATGCCTATATTGGCGCAGGTGCCATGATTAAGCAGGGTACACCTGATCAGCCTTTAGTGATTGGCAAAGGTGCGATTGTCGGCATGGGCGCCGTGGTCACCAAAAGTGTCCCTGCGGGCGCAACAGTGGTGGGTAATCCTGTGCGGATTATCAGCACTTTACAGCAATAAGTTTTAGGAAAATTCCATGTTAAACAGTGCATTTGAGCCTTGGCCAAGCTTTACCCAAGCAGAAGCCGATGCGGTGTCTAAGGTCCTTTTATCCAATAAAGTGAATTATTGGACAGGTCAGGAATGCCGTGAATTTGAAAAGGAATTTGCACAGTTTGCAGGAACGAAACACGCCGTTGCCGTGGCAAATGGCACGGTGGCACTGGATTTAGCTCTCAAAGCTTTAGGTATTGGCGCAGGCGATGATGTGATTGTCACTTCACGAACGTTCTTGGCTTCAGCAAGCTCGATTGTGACCGCAGGTGCCAATCCTATTTTTGCTGATGTGGAACTCGATTCACAAAATATCTCACGCCGTACTATTGACGCGGTTCTAACACCAAATACCAAAGCGATTATCTGTGTGCATTTGGCAGGTTGGATGTGTGATATGGATCCAATCATGCAGTTGGCTGAAGAAAAAGGTATCTTCGTGATTGAAGATTGTGCTCAAGCACATGGGGCGATGTATAAAGGCAAGCCTGCTGGCTCAATTGGTCATATTGGCGCGTGGTCATTCTGCCAAGACAAGATTATGACCACCGGCGGTGAAGGGGGAATGGTCACCACCAACGATGAGAATCTTTGGAAAAAAATGTGGTCATACAAAGATCACGGTAAAAATTTTGATAGCGTGTATCACACACAACATTCACCGGGTTTCCGTTGGTTGCACGATTCCTTCGGCACCAACTGGCGCATGATGGAAATGCAAGCGGTGATTGGTCGTTTGCAACTCAAAGAAATGCCTGAATGGACTGCAAAACGCAATGCCAATATGGCACGCATTCAAGCTCAATTTGAAAATAGTCCTTGTTTTTCAGTGGTAAAACCTTCTAGCGATTATGTGCATGCGGCCTATAAATGTTATGTGCAAGTGAATATTGATGCTTTGCCAGAAGGTTGGTCACGTGATCGCATTATGGCTGAAATTAATCAGCATGATGTACCATGTTTCAGTGGTTCATGCTCAGAAGTTTATTTAGAAAAAGCTTTTGATGGCACACCTTGGCGACCCCAGCAGGCTTTACTCAATGCTAGACAATTAGGCGAAACAAGTTTGATGTTCTTGGTGCATCCAACCTTGTCTGAAGAGAGTATGCAAAAAACAGTGCATGCGATTCAAAGCGTGATCACTAAGATTCAAGCCTAAAACAGCGTATAATACGCCGTGCTTTTTCAGCCCCTATACTGAGCCTCAATGAAAGATTTTATTCGATCCATTGCATCTTTACCGCGTCGCCAAAAACAAGTTGTTTTGGTGAGTATGGATCTGTGTGTGTTGCCACTCATGATGTGGTTAGCATATGCCATTCGTTTGGCACGTCCAAACGTTACAGTGATGCAAGGGATTGAAGCTTGGTATATTTACGTTGCGATCTTTGGCGTTGTTGTTTTTGCTTTTCTTGGTATTTATCGCGCGATTGTACGTTCATTTAATGAAGATTATTTACTGCGCATTAGTATCGGGACATTTATTCAGATTGTTGCGTTATATAGCATTAAAAAATTAGATGTCGCCTTTATTCCCATGAGTATTCCACTTATGTACGGCTTTATGCTGTTTTCATACATGTGGTGGAGTCGTGCAGTCATTCGTTACGTAACACTGAAAACCTTTGCTAAAAAACAAACCCGTAAACATGTGGCAATCTATGGTGCAGGACTTGCAGGTCAACAAATTGCGGCAGCTTTAAATCGCTCGGATGATTATTTACCTGTATGTTTTATTGATGATAAAAAATCGCTTCGTGGTCAGTCTTTAAGTGGTTTAAAAATTTATTCACCGCAAAAAGCCCAGCGTAAACTTGGAAAATTTGGCATTGAGGAAGTGCTACTTGCAATGCCGTCAGTTGGACGTGCTCGTAAAAAGGAAATTATTGAATCCTTTGATGCAACTGATGTGAAAATTATGGAATTGCCTGGTGTCACCCAATTGGTGGATGGCAAAGTGAAAGTCTCTGATATTCGTGAAGTGGATATTATTGATTTGCTTGGTCGTGATCCTGTACCACCGAAACCAGAGCTGTTAGAAAAAAATATTAAAAACAAAGTGGTGATGGTGACTGGGGCGGGCGGATCTATAGGTTCGGAATTGTGTCGTCAAATTGTTAAGCATCAGCCTAAATTAGTTGTGTTGTTTGAAATGTCAGAATTTGCTTTGTATTCGATAGATCGAGAGTTACAAAGCGTAGGTGTTCATATTGTTCCTATTTTAGGTTCTGTTACAAATCAACAAAAATTAGAACGTATTATTTCTGAATATCATGTTCAGACCGTTTATCATGCAGCAGCTTATAAGCATGTGCCGTTGGTAGAAGCCAATCCTTTTGAAGGAATTTATAACACTTCTATCGGGACACAGTGCAGTGTAGATGCTGCTGTGGCACAAGGTGTGGAAACTTTTGTGCTTATTTCAACAGATAAAGCTGTTCGGCCAACCAATGTGATGGGTGCTTCCAAACGTATGGCAGAGCTGTATTGTCAGGGTTTAGCTGCGACCCATCCAAAGACTCAAATTAGTATAGTACGTTTTGGGAATGTTCTGGGTTCATCAGGTTCTGTCGTTCCACTTTTTAAAAAGCAAATTGCGCAAGGTGGCCCTGTGACAGTGACCCATCCTGAAGTGACGCGTTACTTTATGACCATTCCTGAAGCGGCGCAACTTGTGATTCAAGCGGGTGCAATGGGGACTGGTGGTGATGTATTTTTACTCGATATGGGGGAGTCAGTAAAGATTGTTGATTTAGCTCGACAAATGATTCGCCTCAGTGGATTCCGTCCTATAGATGAAAATAGGGTAGGTGATATTGAAATTCAGTTTACTGGCTTACGTCCGGGTGAAAAGTTATATGAAGAATTATTGATTGATGCTGAAGGGGTAAAAGCAACAGAGCATCAGAGGATTTTGAAGTCTTTTGAGAAGTATTTTGACTATTCAAAGATAGACTTTATCTTTCAAGAATTGAATATTAGTTGCTTAGAACAAATCCAATTAGACTATATTTACGATGTTTTAGAGAAGTGTGTCGATGGCTATGTATATCAGAAAAAGTCTTATTAATTATGAATTAATATAGCTTTTATTTGCTTTATAGGCTGATTTTAACTTCCAAAATTGGGATAAACAGCTACTCATTTAATTCAGCTTTTGATATAGTTTCGATACCTAAAATTAAACCTACATTATATTAATGGTTTATGCAAATTGATTAAAAAGGTAGATATATTCATGTTGAAGTTGGCCGTTGTTGGCACAGGGTATGTAGGGCTTTCGAACGCAATGCTTTTTAGCCAACAGCATCAAGTAATTGCATTGGATATTGATGAAAGCCGTGTAAGACTATTACAAGAAAAAAAATCACCGATTCAAGACCAGTTGATTGAAAAATACCTATTGAAGGAAATTAACTTTAAGGCGACTTTAGATAAATCAGAAGCATATAAAGATGCTGACTATATCATTATTGCTACACCGACCAATTATGATGAAAAAACAAATTATTTTGATACAAGTTCAATCGAACAGGTTTTAAATGATCTAAATTTGTTAGAGACTTCGGCAGTTACTATTATTAAATCAACAATTCCTGTTGGTTTTACCAAGAAAGTTCAAACGCTTTTTCCAAATCTTAAAATTGTCTTTTCACCTGAATTTTTACGTGAAGGCAAAGCCTTATTTGATAATTTATATCCATCACGCATTGTCGTTGGAGATAAAAGTGAAGTGGGGCAAAAAATTGCTGAACTTTTTAAAAGTGCAAGTCTAAAGCCAGAAGTTGATATTGCATTAATGGATTCAACTGAAGCAGAAGCAGTAAAGTTATTCTCAAATACTTATTTAGCGATGCGTGTTGCTTACTTCAATGAATTAGATAGTTACTGTGCTTTACGTGGATTAAATAGTAAAGACATTATTCAGGCAGTAGGTTTAGACCCACGTATTGGAACACATTATAACAATCCTTCTTTTGGTTATGGTGGTTATTGTCTCCCAAAAGATACCAAGCAGCTTTTAGCAAATTATCAAGACGTGCCACAAAGTTTAATTTCAGCCATTATTCAATCAAATACTACACGTAAAGATTTTATTGCGGATGAAATTTTAAAACGAGAGCCAAGAGTAGTTGGTATTTACCGTCTTGTGATGAAAGCAGGTAGTGATAACTTTAGGCAATCTGCAATTCAAGGCATTATGAAGCGTTTGAAGGCAAAAGGCATAGAGGTCATTATTTTTGAACCTAGTTTGGCACAAGATGATTTTTATAACTCTAAGGTTTTAAAAGACTTTACAGAGTTTAAAAGACGAGCAGATGTGATTGTGGCAAATCGTATGGTTTCTGATTTGGATGATGTGCTAGACAAAGTGTTTACACGTGATTTATTTGGCGATAACTAATTTTTATCTTGAGATTTTATACAAATGAAAAAAGCATTAATTACAGGTATTACGGGTCAAGATGGTTCATACCTTGCAGAATTCTTACTAGAAAAAGGCTATGAAGTTCATGGTATTAAACGTCGTTCATCTTTGTTTAATACACAACGTATTGACCATATCTATCAAGATCCGCATGAGTCACATGCTCGCCTGCATTTACATTACGGTGATTTAACCGACTCATCAAACTTGACCCGTATTTTAGCGGAAGTACAGCCAGATGAAGTGTATAACTTAGGTGCACAGTCACATGTAGCGGTATCATTTGAATCTCCTGAATATACAGCTGATGTTGATGCGATTGGTACTTTGCGTTTACTTGAAGCAATTCGTTTCTTAGGTTTGGAAAAGAAAACCAAGTTCTATCAAGCTTCTACGTCTGAGCTCTATGGTTTAGTCCAAGAAATTCCACAAAAAGAAACAACACCATTCCATCCGCGTTCTCCCTATGCTGTTGCAAAACTGTATGCGTATTGGATTGCAGTGAACTATCGTGAAGCATATGGCATGTTTGCTTGTAATGGTATTTTGTTTAACCATGAATCTCCACGTCGTGGTGAAACTTTCGTTACTCGTAAAATTACCCGCGGTTTAGCTAATATTGCTCAAGGTTTGGATCAATGCCTATATATGGGTAACTTGGATTCTTTACGTGACTGGGGGCATGCGAAAGACTATGTACGTATGCAATGGATGATGTTACAACAAGATAAGCCTGAAGATTTCGTGATTGCAACTGGTGTCCAGTATAGCGTTCGTCAATTTATTGAGTGGTCTGCTCTTGAACTCGGGATTACCTTAGAATTCACAGGTTCAGGTGTAGATGAAAAAGGTATTGTAACCAAAGTTGAAGGCGATAAAGCTCCATCTGTTCAAGTAGGTGATGTATTAGTTGCGGTGGATCCACGTTACTTCCGTCCTGCAGAAGTTGAAACTTTACTTGGCGATCCAACGAAAGCTAAAGAGGTATTAGGTTGGACACCAGAAATTACCGTACAAGAAATGTGTGCGGAAATGGTGGCAGAAGACCTTAAAGAAGCACAACGTGTAGCTCTGTTAAAAGCACATGGTCATCATGTTTCAGTATCTTTGGAGCACTAAGCAATGTCAGTTGATGTAAATCAACGCATTTTTGTGGCTGGCCATCGTGGGATGGTTGGTTCTGCAATTGTGCGTCAGCTTCAGGCCAAAGGTTACCAGCACATTATTACAGCAACCCGTGCTGAACTAGATTTGTGTAATCAAGCTGCAGTACAGCAGTTCTTTGCAGATCAAAATATTGATCAAGTGTATTTAGCAGCGGCAAAAGTGGGTGGTATTCATGCCAATAATACTTACCCTGCAGATTTTATTTATGAAAACTTGATGATCGAAGCGAATGTCATTCATGCTGCGCATCTACATGGTGTTCAGAAGCTGATGTTTTTGGGTTCATCATGTATTTATCCTAAATTTGCCCAACAGCCTATGGTAGAGTCTGAATTACTACAAGGTGTATTGGAAGCAACCAATGAGCCTTATGCTATTGCTAAAATTGCGGGCATTAAATTATGTGAAAGTTATAATCGTCAGTTTGGCCGTGATTACCGTAGCGTAATGCCAACTAATCTATATGGTCCACACGATAACTTC
The DNA here is from genome assembly GCF_022809915.1 of Acinetobacter lwoffii. Classification (GTDB taxonomy): domain Bacteria; phylum Pseudomonadota; class Gammaproteobacteria; order Pseudomonadales; family Moraxellaceae; genus Acinetobacter; species Acinetobacter lwoffii_M. The sequence continues at coordinate 16,532 of NZ_JALGQY010000010.1, forward strand.
CACCCAGAAAATAGTCATGTGATTCCTGCATTGTTACGTCGTTTTCATGAGGCAGTAAAAGAAAATGCTGAGGTAGTGACGATTTGGGGTAGCGGTACACCTATGCGTGAGTTCCTACATGTGGATGATATGGCAGCAGCCAGTATTCATGTGATGGAATTGGGCGCTGAAACTTTTAAAGCTAATACACAGCCAATGTTGAGCCATATTAATGTGGGCACAGGCATTGATTGCACCATTCGTGAATTGGCTGAAACCATTGCCAAAGTGACAGGCTTCCAAGGTTGTTTAGAGTTTGATGCGACTAAACCTGATGGTACACCACGTAAGCTGATGGATGTGAGCCGATTAGCTGATTTAGGTTGGAAGGCAAACATTTCATTAGAAGATGGTTTACGTGATGCTTATCAGTGGTATTTAAACAATATTGATTCTGCACGGTCTTAACTATGTGGTTATCAGACGAAACATTTAAAAGCATCATTCAGCATACTCCGCTGATTTCGATCGATTTGATTGTTCGAAATGAGCAGGGTGAGGTTTTATTAGGTAAACGTGTTAATGCGCCTGCCAAGGGTTATTGGTTTGTGCCTGGTGGGCGTGTCCGTAAAAATGAAACTTTGGATGATGCTTTTGTTCGTTTGGTACGCGAGGAGCTTGGTATTGAGTCGGGCATCACTCGTGCAGATGCCAAGTTTTTAGGTGTGTTTGAGCATTTTTATGATGATTGTGTTTTTGATAATACTATTAGCACACATTATATAGTTTTAGCTTATGAAATAATTTTTGAAAATATAGGGGAAGAAGTTTTTTTTCATCAACATGAAGAAATCAAATGGGTGGAATCATGTGAAATGACAGTACATAAATATAGCATTAACTATCTTAGTGGGTTTAATAAATAAAATGGGTGTATTCAGATTAAGTTTTTTTGCATATTTTTATATATTAACTTGTTTTTTTCTTTTTTTATATCATTTATTTATTGATTCATATTTTTATCTAAACTTAACTTTTTTTATAATATCTATTTTGGGGGTGTTGTTTTTAAATTTTTTGAAAAAAACATACAGTAACTTATTTGTTTTCTTTTTTTCAATATATTGTGGTTTTATGCCGCTTTTAGTAAAGGCTATTTATAATCAGCAGTTACAAACTAATTTAATAGTTCCTTTTGAATCTTCAGTAGTATTATTTGTGGGATTTATTAGTATATTTTTTTGTGCGATATTATCTAAAACTATTTCAAATAATTATAGTTCAAAAATGGGGTATCTTGTAGAAGATATTAATTTTAAGAAAGAATATGTATTAATTCTACTTTTGTTGGGAGGCTTCTTCAGGTTATTACATTTGAAATTTAATGCAGGTCTTGAAGACGGTGGTGGTTTTGGTGGTTTTGGAGTTTTTAAATTTGTACTTTTGTTTGCATTGGCATTAGCATTTAAAGTATATGCTGATACTAAAGATAAAAAATATGTATTTTACATAGTTTTAGCTTTGATAATCGCGAGTGGTTTAGCTATTGTAGGAAATACAAAAAAAGATATATTAGATTTCATACTGTTAAGCCTATTATGTATCGTCTTTTTTAAAATAAAAATAGGAATAAAAACCATATTTTCTGGTTTAACTTTTTCTCTATTAGTAATTTTATTTATTTCTCCTGCTATTCATTTGACTAGATTTGAGTTTAGAGATTTAAGTTTTAGTGAAAGAGTTGAGGCCGTATATCGAGTAATTGAAGAAAACAATTTTAATTATAAGGCATTGGCTTTAGCTGAAGGTGCTTTTATGCAAGGTTTTCAATTTTCATATGCAGAAGGTGGTAGTTATATATATCCAGAATCAGCAAACTTAGATAGATTTTTTTTAATTTTACCAATTGACCAAATTGTAAGAAGTGAAACTACAAGTATGGGTGTTAATCCATTTTTAATTGAAATTGGGGAAGCAATATTACCTTCTTTTTTGATTTCTAAAACTGCATATACTGGACCTGATTTAATTGCGTGGCAATATGGTATAAGAGATAAAAATTCTATCGCACGTCCGGTGATAGGTTTTATTGGAAGTTCTTATGCTTCTAATGGAATATTAGCTGTTATTTTTTACCCTATAATATTTTTATTTCCATTTTTGCTTATTATGGATTATGTATTTGGGAAAATGGATAATAGGTTGTGGGGTGTTTTTGGTTTTATTGTAACAGTTTCTTTTGTAGAAAAAGAAATTGACCAAATATTGCCTTTTATTTTTAGGAATCTTCCCATAATTTTAATTTTTACTTATTTTTTATTAGTGCTTCAATCAAAAAAAATAAAAGGTTTTAAACGTGTTTAATGCCTTAAATAAAAATATTTTTGCACAAGGTTATAGTCAATGTGTAACTTTGGCTGTGCAAATCGTTACGGTACCATTTTTGATACATTTTTGGGGGCTTGAGCTGTTTGGTGTTTGGATACTTCTAACAGCAATACCTACATATTTGGCATTATCGGATTTTGGATTTACCTTTATTGCAAAAAACAATATGTCTATGTTTGTTTCGGCTGGAAATAAAAAAGAGGCATTAGTCACCTTTCAAAGTATATTTATATTGCTGATTGGAATCTGTTTGGTATTGGGCGCATTTTTATATTTATGTGTAATTTATATTCCATTTGATCAGTTTTTAAATATAGGTGAATTTTCTGTTGAATCGGCAAGATCAGTGTTACTGCTTCAATTTTTTGCAGTTTTAATCTACCAATTTTTTCTCCTTAACTGTGCAGGATTACGTTGTCAGGGATTTGCTGTAGCTGAAACATTCCTAGCTGCGACGGGACGGCTTTTAGAAGCTATCAGTATTGTCGTCATTGCATCTCTAGGCTTTGGGCTTATAGAAGCATCTATTGGTATTCTATCTGTAAGAATTTTATTTTTAGTAATGAGCTATCTCATTATTAAAATTAAAATCTCTTGGTTAAATTTTAATTGTCATGTTGCACAAAAAGATAGAATCAAAGAATTAGCAGGTCCTTCGCTTTCATATATGCTTGTGCCTATGACAAATGCTCTGATGATCCAATCTCCGATTGTAGTTTTAGGTGCTTTCTCTACACCAGCTATCGTGGCTATGTTTAGTGTATCAAGAACAGTGGCAAGATTAGGCATGTCTGGAGCTAATATGCTGTCATATGCTTTTACACCTGAATATAGTTATGCTTGGGGTGAAAAAAATTTCTCTAGATTTAAAAAAGCATTGAATTATCATTTTAAGCTGTTAGCTTTAGGCATGATTGTCTATCTGATTATTTCTTTGTTCTTTATTACAGATATTGTAGAGGTACTGTCCAAAGAAAATATTAAGGCAGATCTTGTATTATGTCTTTTATTATCATTGGCAGTGATTATTGAAATGTTATGGACTACATTTTTCACACCATTGGTGGCTGTCAATCAGCACAAAAAACTACCCATTATTATATTTTTAATTAGCTTTATATTTATTGTGTTTTCATATCTATTCCATTCAGTAATACAAATTGCTTCTTTTATGTGCTTTGCTAATATTGTGCTCTTAATATATGTAGCAAAAGAATTTAAAAAACATCCTGTTTTCTGTCGAGATCTATCATGAAGAATGTTTTATTTGTGGCTTTAGATGCCTATTCTAAAGTTGGTGGAATTCAGCAATTCAATAAGCGAGTAATCTCAGGTCTTTTGCAGAACAAAGAATTAGAGTGTATTTCAGTTATTTTAAAGGATGATAAAAATACTGATTTTCCTGAAAATCATATTAAATTTAAAACTGCTGAAGGTTCAAAGTTTAAATTAATATCAGAAGTAATTCGAAATATCAGATCACAAGATATTCTTTTAATTGGACATGTTAATTTATTGCCTATTGCATTTATTGCCAAGTTTTTAAAACCAAGTATAAAAACAATTCTTTTTGTACATGGAATTGATGTTTGGGGCGTTAATTCAAGAAAGATAAAAAAACTTGATCGATATTTTATTAAATTTGTTGATCAAATAGCATCAGTATCAAATTTTACAGCTTGTAAAATGAGCGAATCTTTCCTAGTGCCACAAGAAAGGTTCTCAATTTTCCCTAATGCAGTTGACCCATTGGATCAAGCTGAAAGTTCTCTTGGTTCGATAAATAAAACACCTATATTATTAACTGTAGCAAGACTTTCTGAAAATGAAAGAGGGAAGCATCATGATAGTGTGCTTAGAGCTTTGCCAAAAATTATCCAAGCTATTCCAGATGTGAAATATCGAATTATTGGTGATGGTGTACTAAGAACAGAACTTGAAGGTCTTGCAGAATCATTAGGCATCTCACATGCTGTAGAGTTTAAAGGTCGAGTTTCAGATGAGGAGTTGGCAAAATCATATGAAGAAGCATCTATCTTTGTGATGCCTTCAGAAAAAGAAGGTTTTGGTATCGTATTTTTAGAAGCATGGCTTCGTAAAATTCCCGTTATTTGTGGCACACAAGATGCTTCGCATGAAGTGGTTAGTCATGGTGTAGATGGTTTTGCAATCCATCATCATGATATTGATTCCCTTTCGGAAAAAATTATATTTCTGCTAGAAAATAAAAATTCCGCTATCAATATGGGTAAGGCTGGACATCAGAAGGTCTTAGAAAATTACTTAATGAATAATTTCGTAAAACGATTAAATAGTCTTTTGAAAGGAGAATGTTAATGCTTGATAGTAATGTATTCTCTTGGCCCTCTCTGAAAGTTTTACATATTATTATTACTGCAAATAAAGAATATGGTGGTCCAGTTGAGGGTTTGACACAATCAGTTAAATTTCGTCAGCAGCATAATCAATATATTGAAGTTGTAACATTAGATGCGCCAGATGCTGAATATTTAAAGGATTTTCCTTGTAAAGTGAATGCAATTGGCCCAGTTCATCCTAAATTTGGTTATACAGGTAAGCTGAAGAACTGGATTATAGAAAATGGTAAGCAATTTGATGTAGCTGTTATACATGGGCTTTGGAATCCGAGTTCTATTGAAGGCGGGCAGGGCTGTCAATCGATTGGCTTACCTTATCTCATTTTTACACATGGGATGCTAGATCCTTGGTTCAAGAAATCTTATCCATTTAAGCATTTTATTAAGCAGTTATATTGGATTTATCAAGGCCAGGTTTTACAAAATGCCCATAAAGTTCTTTTTACCAGTAGTGAAGAAGAGCGATTAGCGCATGGGGTATTTTGGGGATATAGATATAAATCGAAGGTGGTTGCTTATGCGGCTGCAGACGCAATTGAAAATTCAAAGGATGGTGTGCGAAAGTTTCAGGCATTACTGCCTGAACTGAATGGTCGTCCTTATTTACTTTATTTAAGCCGTATTCACGAAAAAAAGGGCTGTGATCTCTTAATACAGGCATTTGCTTCAGTGGTAAAGCGATCTGATTTACAGTTAGTCATGGCAGGGCCATGTCATGATAGCTACATTATTTATCTTAAAAATCTTGTAGAAAAATTAGGTATTCAAGATCGCGTACATTGGCCTGGAATGTTGAAAGGTGATTTGAAAGCAGCTGCATTTAGCAGTGCTGAAGCATTTGTATTGACCTCACATCAGGAAAATTTTGGCATTGCGGTTGCGGAAGCGCTGGCTTATGGGAAACCTGTATTGATTTCTAATCAAATTAATATTTTTAGAGAAATTCAAGCAGGTGATGCGGGTGTTGTAGGAGCTGATACTTTAGAGGGGGCAATACAAATTTTGCAACAATGGGAAAGCTTAGACTCCAAGCAAAAAGCTGATATGGCTCGCTGTGCAAGAGATGTCTATGAAAAAAACTTTACAGTATCATCTGCTGCAAAAGATTTAACCCAAAATTTGTTGGACGCTATTAATTCAAATAAAAAAGTAAATTGTACTTGAGATATGAAGGAATTTTTCTTTTGAAATATCAGGATCTGTCCAAATTTAAAATGCCGCTAAATTTTCGCAAAGCATCGGCATTGAAAGTGCAGCTTTGGTGGTGCGTACAAGCATCATTATTTAAATGGTCGCCTCAATTTTTATATGGTTTTCGCGCTTTTTTATTACGTCTATTTGGCGCAAAAGTGGGTAGATTTACAGTAATTCGCCCAACGGTGACGGTGACATATCCTTGGAATGTCAGTATCGGTGATTATGCTTGGATAGGTGATGATGTTGTTTTATACAGTCTAGGTGAAATTCACATCGGTGATCATGCTGTTGTTTCACAGCGCAGTTATTTGTGTACAGGCGATCATGATCATACTCAAGTCGACTTTCCTATTCGTGGACATAAAATTGTCATTGAAAATGAAGCTTGGGTTGCTACAGATGTATATATTGCTCCTAATGTCACTATTGGTCGTGGTGCTGTGATCGGTGCACGAAGTTCCGTTTTTAAAGATATGCCAGAGGGATATCTTTGCTTAGGTTCACCTTGTAAGCCAATTAAGCTTAGAGAAATGCAATGAAAATATTATTTTACGGTATTAACTTCGCACCTGAGCTCACAGGCATTGGTAAATATACAGGTGAAATGGCACAATGGTTTGCAGAACAAGGTCATGAAGTCCGTGTGATTACGGCACCGCCATATTACCCAGCATGGAAAGTCTCTGAAGGCTATCAAAACGCTTATGTTACTGAGCAATGGAATGGCGTGACTGTATATCGCACTCCACTCTGGGTGCCTGCACAGCCGAGCGGTGCAAAAAGACTTGTTCATTTAGCCTCATTTGCACTAAACAGTCTGCCTACATTATTTAAACAGTGGACTTGGAAACCAGATGTCGTTTGGACTGTAGAGCCTGCTTTAATGTGTGCTCCAGCTGCGGTCGCTTTTGCAAAAATGAATGGTGCAAAATCTTGGTTGCACGTACAAGACTATGAAGTAAATGCAGCTTTTGATATGGGATTAATTAAAGCAAAATGGCTTCGTGGTTTTGTGGAATCTTGTGAGCGTTGGCTAATACGTTGTTTTGACCGTGTATCAAGCATATCTGGGCAGATGCTAAAACTTGCACGTTCAAAAGGTATAGATGAGCAAAATATTATTTCTTTCCCAAATTGGGTAGATATCTCAGCTATTCAGCCTTTAAAAGGCGTCAGCCCATATCGGAAAGAATTGCAGATTAGTGAAGATAAAATTGTTGCCCTTTATTCAGGTAATATGGGGGGTAAACAAGGCCTGGAAATTTTAGCTGAAGCTGCGAAAATCATTTCAGATGAAAAAAACGATAATATTCAGTTTGTTTTCTGTGGTAATGGTGCAGGGCGTGCAGATCTAGAGCAAGCATGTACAGGTTTAAGCAATGTCATATTTATAGACTTGCAACCTTTAGAGCGTTTGAGTGAATTACTTGGTTTGGCCGATATTCACTTATTACCGCAACGCGCAGATGCTGCGGATTTGGTCATGCCATCAAAACTTACAGGTATGTTGGCAAGTGGCAAGAGCGTGATTGCAACTGCCACAGAAGATACGGAGCTTGGTCAGGTCATTACTCATGATGCGCAGTGTGGTTTTATTGTAGAACCTGAAAATGGACAAGCGTTTGCTCAAGCGATTATTCAGCTTTCACAGGATGCGGAGAGTAGAAAAAATTATGGTCAAAATGGTCGTCGCTATGCTGAGAGTTCTTTATCTAAAGATCAAATCCTTAGAAAATTTGAGACAGATTTAGTGAATCTCATCACCAAATAAAAATAAGTGGCTTACAAGCCACTTATTTTTATAAATTATTTTTTAGACACGTCCATACACATCTTCAAACCGGACAATATCATCCTCACCCAAATAAGAACCGGATTGAACTTCAATCAGCTCCAGTGGAACTTTACCAGGGTTTTCAAGTGCATGGGTTTCACCCAGCGGAATATAAATCGACTGATTCTCGGTCAACATCACCGTTTCGTCACCTTTACGCACTTTGGCTGTACCATTAACTACAATCCAGTGCTCAGCACGGTGGTGATGCATTTGCAACGAAAGTTTTTGACCTGGATTCACTACAATACATTTCACTTGGTAACGTGAACCATGTTCAATCGAGTCATAACTACCCCATGGGCGGTATACTTTACGATGGGCATCGATTTCACAGCGTTGATTAGATTTTAATTTTTCAACGATTTTCTTAATGTCTTGAACTTTTGATTGAGCTGCAACCAAGACTGCATCCGCAGTTTCAATAACAACAATATTTTCTACCCCCAGTGTACTGACTAAGCGAGTTTCCGCATGAATTAATGAGTTATGAGTGTCTTGAGTAATCACATCACCACGTAAACTGTTGCCATTTTCATCTTTTTGGCTGACTTCCCACACGCTGTTCCATGCGCCAACATCATTCCAATTGGCATTAAGTGGAACGACTACCGCATGCTCAGTTTTTTCCATGACAGCATAGTCGATGGAGTCTTCTGGGCATTGCTCAAAGCTTTCTTTATCTAAACGAATAAAATCTAAATCATTTTTGCAGCTTTGAATTGCATTTTTGGCATTTTGGGCAATTGCTGGATTAAATTTCTCTAATTCTTGTAAATAAGTTGATGCTTTAAACATAAACATACCGCTGTTCCATAGGTATGACCCATCAGCCACATACTGTTCAGCCGTTGCTCGGTTTGGTTTTTCAACAAACTCAGCCACCGGGTAGCTTTTTAGCTCAGACTGCTCTACTTTTTGCTGTGCCTTGATATAACCGTAACCTGTTTCTGGTGCTGTAGGCACAATACCAAAAGTCACGAGTTTGCCTGACTCTGCCGCACTGAGACCAACGGCAACAGCTTGATTAAACGCTTCTTGTTGTTCAATGACATGATCTGCGGCAAGAATAAGAAGGACAGGGTCCTCACCACGTGACAGTGCTAGCTCTGCTGCTGCAGCAATCGCAGGGGCGGTATTACGTGCAATAGGCTCTAAAAGAATTTGTGCTGACGTTTTTTGTAATCTGAGTTGTTCGGCAACAATAAAGCGATGATTTTCATTAGTGACAATGATGGGATTTTGAAAATTCGCAAGCGATTGATTTAAATTGGAAATTCGTTCAAGGGTCAGTTGGAATAGGGTTTTCTCTTCAGTAATTGGTAAAAATTGTTTAGGATAGCTTGAACGAGAAAGTGGCCAAAGGCGCGTACCAGAACCACCAGATAAAATTACAGGTATCATGATTTGAATCTCTAAAAACTTATGGCTTTATGTGTCTATTTATATAATTATTTTACCCTAAAAAAAACATTAAGTGAGATTTAATGAGGAGTAATGCACAAAAGTGTAGTAGTTTTGTTGTTATAATTCGGTACACTACATTTTAGATAAATTCAATAAGCGAGATAGAGGGTTCTTTATAAAAGAATGGAAATTCACTTTTTTTTGAATACCTCTCAATTGATATTATATAGGCATACAATGGCTTCCAGATTAAATGCATCATACGTTTCAATACTACAGCGTTTTTGTGATGTATTGGCAATTTACCTTGGTTTCTACATTATTCAACAGGTAAATGATTTTAGCTTTGACCATCAGACCTTTTTAATGTTTCTTACAATGGTCAGCTTATTTCAATTATTGGGTGGCTTAACAGATTTTTACCGATCTTGGCGAGGGATAAGCCTATTTAATGAACTATTCTTTTGTTTTAAAAATTTATCCCTTAGCATTATTGTCTCTTCAGCTATCTTAATCTTTTTGGATAATATAGATATTCAAATCCTATTAAATTATTTCTTAAGCGTTGTTGCGGTAATGGCATCCTTAAGAATTGCCATACGCCTTCTTTATGCACTTTTCTATAAATTCTCGAATAAATCACGTAATGTTGTGGTATTTGGGGATACGTCACAAGCATTAAAATTGTATCAAGACCTTAAAAAATCTGAATGGATTGGTTTCAATCCTATTGGACTGTTTTCATTTCAACATGAATTTGATCGTTATGAATATTCTGGTGACTTATTAAGTGGAATGAATTTAATTCAACAAGGAGATATTGATAAAGTTTATGTCATAATTAGTCAGAATAATATTAAACAAGCAGATGAGTTGGTTAAGTATTTATCTAATACTACATGTTCTACAGTTATTGTGCCTGAATTATTTAGTCATGATTTTCTTTATTCGCGTGTAGAAGATATTAATGGTACGCCCATTATCCCTATTATTGATACACGTATGACTGGGGTAAACACTTTACTCAAACGTATAGAAGATATCTGTTTTTCATCACTTATTTTAATTCTAATTTCGCCACTTCTTATTGGAATTGCAATTGCAATCAAAATAACCTCTAAGGGTCCTGTATTTTTTAAACAAACCCGTTATGGTTTAAATGGTAAACCGATTTTAGTGTATAAATTTCGTTCGATGAATGTCATGGAAAATGGAGCTAAAGTAACACAAGCAGTTAAAAATGACCCTCGATTGACACCAATCGGCGGTTTTTTAAGACGAACTTCAATTGATGAGCTTCCTCAGTTTATTAATGTGTTTTTAGGCTCCATGTCAGTAGTTGGTCCACGCCCTCATGCGGTGGCACATAATGAAGAATATCGTCAGCTTATTCCGGGCTATATGTTACGCCATAAAGTGAAACCTGGTATCACAGGCCTTGCCCAAATTCGTGGTTGGAGGGGGGAAACAGATACACTTGATAAAATGGAAAAACGTGTGGAATGTGATCTTGAATATATTCGCACATGGAGTATTTGGCTGGATATCCAAATTATTTTCTTAACCGTTTTTAAAGGCTTTATTCATAAAGCTGCCTATTAATTGAGTATTAATAGATATCTTTCATAAATCAAAAAATGATCGTTACATTCATATTAAATGAGTTTTGGAAGTTCCTTCTCCCTCTGGGATGAGAAGTATTGCTTCGCAAGAGGATAAGGGTAATTTTTAGAAACAACCTCTCCCTGAGGAGCATGCTCCGCAAGTCTCCTACAAGGAGAGGAAACTTCTTTTTAATGATTAAAATGATTTATGAAAGAACTCTAATACAGTATTAGAATCTTGGCCTGAAATCTGTATATTTGTAGAAATTGAGTTTGAATCCAATTCAATTTTCATTATTTTTTGCTTCGTGATTAGGAACACATATGATTAAAAAAGCAATTTTACCTGTTGCAGGGTTAGGAACACGTTTTTTACCTGCCAGCAAATCCATTCCTAAAGAAATGGTTACGGTGGTAGATCGTCCTGCCATCGAATATGTGGTAAAAGAAGCAGTTGCAGCAGGCATTGAGCAAATCATCTTGGTCACGCACTCCTCGAAGGCTTCTATTGAAAATTATTTTGACAGTAATTTTGAATTGGACACGACTTTGGCACTGAAGAAAAAAGATGATTTACTGAAAGAAATCACAGAAATTCTTCCTCCACATGTGAGTGTGGTTAGCGTACGCCAACCACAACCTTTAGGTTTGGGTCATGCTGTGCTTTGCGCAAAATCCATTGTGGGAAATGAAGACTTTGCTGTACTGCTACCTGATGTATTGGTGAAAGACAAAGAGGAAAAAAATGATTTAGCACTCATGATTGAGCGTTTTGCAGCATCAAATGCATCACAAATTATGGTAGAAGCTGTACCGAATGAGTTAGTTGACCAATATGGGATTGTAGATGTTGCAACGACACCTGCCGAAGGTCAAAGTGCGGTAATGCAAGGGATTGTTGAAAAACCTGCTGTAGGTACTGCACCATCAAACTTATCTGTGGTCGGTCGTTATATTCTACCAGCAAAGATTATGAGTTTGTTAGAGCAAACTCCGAAGGGGGCTGGCAATGAAATTCAGCTTACTGATGCTATTGCCATGCTGCAACAAACTGATACCGTTGAAGCTTATCGTATGAAAGGCCAAACTTTTGATTGTGGCAGTAAGCTTGGTTACCTCAAAGCTGTACTACATTATGGATTAGATCACCCTAAATTAGGTGCCGAATTTAAAGCGATGATTCAAGACTTACATATTTAAAGGATAGATCACTATGAAAATCGCAATATTTGGAACGACTTTATATGCAGGTGTTATCGCCTCATTGCTAGCTGAATGTGGACATTATGTATTTGTGTGTGATGACTTAGAAGATGAATCTTCCTTCTTTGATATCACGGAGCAGGATGTGTTGAGTACACTTGCCAAACATTTACAGAGCGGTTTTTTAAAATATTGCGATTTTCAGTCTCTTCCTTTAGATATTGATACCTACTTTTTTAGTTTTAGTCACGGTAAAGAGCATCTAGCTTTAGATGTGTTAAAACATTTAAGTGAACGCACAATTATCCATCCAAAGTTGATGGTTAATGCTTCAACATTTGGTCTTCACGGTACTGAAAAACTAAAACAAATTTTGCCTGAAGATGATTGGGTCTATTTCCCGGATATTGTCCAAGAAGGACAAGCATTCAAGAGTCTGACCAGTACGGGTAAAGTCATTATTGGCTGTCAAAACCTGAAAGTACAAGAAAAACTTCAAGAAATGTTGCGTCCTTTTTTCCCACGCCCACAGCAATATCTGTTTATGCCAATTTTAGATGCTGAATTCACCAAATTAGGAATTTCCGGCATGTTGGCAACACGTATTAGTTATATCAATGACTTGGCAGTCGTAGCAGAAAAACTGGGTATTGATATTGCGAATGTTCGAGAGGGGATGACGGCAGATAATCGGATTGGAACTTCTTACTTACATCCAGGTGCAGGATTTGGGGGTGCAAATTTTTCTCATGATATCGTCACTCTCTCTCATACCGTAGCTCGAACAGGTGTTAAAAGCCAACTTCTAGAACAAGTATGGGATATTAATGAACAGCAAAAAGAATTGTTGTTTAGAAAATTATGGAATTATTTTCACGGAGACCTCAAAGGTAAAACCATTGCAATTTGGGGAGCAGCATTTAAACAGAATACTTCAAGTACCAGTCATTCCCCAATCCATCCAATGCTTGCTGCGCTTTGGGCGCAAGGCATTACCGTGCGTTTACATGATCCTCAAGCCTTAGCTGAAATTAAGCAAGAATATGGTGATCGCCCAGATTTAATCTTATGTGAAAATCAATATACTGCGGCACAAGGAGCACATGCTTTGTGCTTGTTAACAGCTTGGAAACAATATTTTGCACTGGATTATGAAAAACTTAAATATGATATGTTGCATCCACTGATTTTAGATGGAAGAAATATTTATAATCCTGAATATATAAAAAATCAGGGCTTTGCATATATGGGAGTAGGGCGTTGATGAATTTGCAAGTTTTCCCGAAGAAGGACTTGGTCAGTACATTTAATAATTTAAAAGAACTCAGCCAAAGAACCAGTCAACAACATCTAACAGAGTATTTTTCCGAAGATCTTCAGCGATTTGAAAAATTTTCAATTGAATTTGATGAAATCGTTTTTGATTACAGTAAGCAAAGAATTGATCAAACTGTTTTAAAAGCCTTGCTTGATACTACACAGGCCTGTGATTTATCGACTTGGATTAAGCGTTTATTTTCAGAAGAGCCTATCAATTACACTGAACAACGTGCAGTCAAGCATTGGGCATTGAGACTTCCTAAAAATCATCCAGTACACACAAAACTTGCAGAACAAGTGCATGAGCAATTAGAGCGAATGTATGAGATTGTTGAAAAAATTCATGCAGGCCAATATCGTGGTGTAACGGGTGAGGTGATTCAGGATGTAGTGAATATTGGGGTTGGGGGGTCGGATTTAGGCCCGATGATGGTCAGTCATGCTTTGTCTGATTTCAAAGTTAAAACGGTTAAACCCTTAAAAGTACATTTTGTTTCGACCATGGATGGTACTCAGTTATCTGACTTGCTACATCAATTACGTCCTGAAACGACACTTTTCATTATTTCGTCCAAATCATTTGGCACTATTGACACGCTTTATAATGCACAAACTGCCCGGCAATGGTTGGAAAAACACTTAGGTAAATCCTGTCATCTCGATCGTAGCCATTTTATTGGGGTATCCACTAAAGCGGATAAAATGACAGAGTGGGGAATTTGTCCTGATAATCAACTCTTGCTCTGGGATTGGGTAGGTGGGCGTTATTCATTGTGGTCATGCATCGGTTTACCTATCGCACTCAATATTGGTGTAGAAGGTTTTAAGCAATTAATGGCAGGGGCTTATACTATTGATGAACACTTCTGTAATGCAGACTTTCATCAAAATATTCCTGTGATAATGGCAATTCTGGGTTTATGGAATCATAATTATTTAGACATACAGACCCAAGCAATCTTGCCATATGATGGTCGTCTTAAATATTTCCCGCAGTATCTACAACAGTTAGAAATGGAATCGAATGGTAAGTCGATTCAGCGTAATGGTGAAAAGGTCAAACAGTCTACATGCCCAATTATTTGGGGCGAAGTGGGACCGAATGCTCAACATGCTTTTTACCAATTGCTTCATCAAGGTACTCACAAGGTAAGCTGTGAATTTATTGCACCTGTGAGACGTTATACAGCTAATCAGTTTACCTATGTGAAAAATGCGCAAGCACTGATTGAACAACACCATTTGGCTTTGTCAAACTGTTTGGCACAGTCACGGTTACTAGCATTTGGCAATGCTGCACTGGATAAAAAAGAAGTTGAAACTTTACCTGAATATCAAAAATATCAAGGTAACCAGCCAAGTACCACTATTCTTTTAAAGGAATTAACGCCTTATACCCTAGGTATGTTAATTGCATTGTATGAGCATAAAGTGTTTGTTCAATCAGTACTGTGGAATATCAATGCATTTGACCAGTGGGGGGTAGAAAAAGGTAAACAAATTGCTAATGAAGTTTTGCCTATACTCAATGGTGAAACACATCGTTACCATCATTTAGATAGCTCGACTCGTGGCTTACTCGATATATTGCTGGAAAAAGAAAAATGATCACAATTTTAGTCACCGGCGGAGCAGGATTTATTGGGTCACATACCTGTGTTGAATTGCTTACCGCAGGATATGAGGTGGTGGTATTAGATAATTTATCTAATAGTTCTGAGGAGCCCTTGCGACGGGTTCAGCAGTTAGCCGGCCGTACATTAACCTTTATACAAGGTGATATTCGAGATGCTGAATGTTTAGATCAATTGTTTGCTCAGTATCAAATTGATGCTGTGATTCATTTTGCAGGCTTGAAGGCTGTGGGTGAAAGTCAGCAGATTCCATTGGCTTATTTTGATAATAATATTACGGGTACCTTAAGTCTGGTACAAGCGATGGAGCGAGCAAGGGTATTTAACCTGGTGTTTAGCTCTTCGGCAACAGTATATGGAGAGGCTAATCAAGCACCTTATCATGAGAATATGTCATTAGGTATGCCAACTAATAACTATGGTTATACCAAAATGGTGGTTGAGCAGCTGTTAGAGAAAACAGCAGCAGCTAATCCAGATTGGTCGATCGCATTGCTACGCTATTTTAATCCAGTCGGGGCACATCCAAGTGGTGATATCGGAGAAGATCCGCAAGGTATCCCTAATAATCTTATGCCTTTTGTGACGCAAGTTGCGGTTGGGCGCCGAGAGCAACTGTCTATTTTTGGTAATGATTATCCCACTGAAGATGGTACTTGTGAGCGAGATTTTATTCATGTGGTTGATTTAGCTAAGGCACATGTATTAGCCATACAAAATCGCTTAACTACTCATGGTTGTCGAGCTTGGAATATTGGTACAGGTTCTCCAATTTCTGTTCTGCAAATTGTGAATGCCTTTGAACGTGTTAATAAAATCAAAATTCCTTATCATTTTTCACCACGCCGGGCTGGGGATTTGCCAAGCTTCTATGCAGATTGTCAGCGTGCACAGCAAGAGTTAGGCTGGAAAGCAGAATATAATTTAGAGGATATGTTGGTACATAGTTGGCATTGGCAGAAAAAGAATTCGCAAGGGTTTTCTAACTAATAGCAATGATGATTCAATAAAATAATTTAGGAAATTTTGAAAATGATAAGATCATTAAAGTGTTTGATAGTCATAGGCTTGGGATTGGTTACACCTACCACTTGGGCCAATGGATTATTACTCAATGATGAAAATTTGCGTAATGATTTAAATTGGCTAAATCATCAAGGTGTAATTCAAATAAGTACATCCACTTGGCCTTTGAGTGAAGAAGCAGTCATTAAGGCTATCCAAGATGCGAATATTAATAATAAGACTCAGCAAAAAGTAGTTGAAAGTGTTTTGGCTCATGTGAAATCTCAAAATGAAAGTTTTAGGGTAAATCTATTTGCTGAAACGGATCCGCAATATCTACCTCAAAAGTTTGGTGACAATACAAAATCTCAATACCAAGTTGGTGTGCAATTAAAATCTAGTGGTGAAAACTGGGCAGGCCAATTAAAAATAAATGCGGAGAATGACCTAATCATTGATCATGATCAAAAAGTCAATATTGAAGGCTCATATCTGGCTGGAAAATTTTGGAATCAATGGGTAGTTGCAGGACAAATCCCAACCTATTGGGGGCCAGGGCATGATGGAAGTTTGATTCGAGGAGATGCGAGTCGTCCAGTGTATGGCGTAACATTACAAAGAGCGGATCAAGCAGCATTTGAAACCAAGTGGTTATCTTGGATTGGACCTTGGCAATATCAAGTATTTGCTGGCCAGTTAGATGATTATATTATCTCAGGCACTAATTTATTAGGGATACGTTTAACTGCGCAACCCCTACCGTATCTTGAACTCGGAGCCTCACGTACAATTCAGATTGATGGAGAGGGACAGCCTGATAGTCTAAAAGCTTATTGGAATGCATTTATCGGCAAAGATAATGAATGTGACGAGAGTGGTTGTGTAGGAGAGGGGAATGCATCGAACCAAATAGCTGGTTTAGATGCACGTTTAAATTTAAATCAATGGTTTAATATCCCTTTAAGCTTATATGGACAGTTTGTGGGTGAAGATGAATCTGGGCTACTTCCATCCAGAAAAATGTACCTAGCAGGATTTGATTATTCATCTCAAATTAAGAATATGCCATTCCAGATTTATACTGAATGGTCTGATACACGAACGAATGGGGATGTTTGGGGCTATTCCTACAACCATCATAATTATAGTGATGGTTATTATCAGCACGGATATTCTTTAGCGCACGGCATAGGCGGGGATAGTCAAATGTACTCAATTGGGGGAAATATTCGGTTTGATAAAATGAACCGTGTATCAGGGCGAATTTTATCTGCCAATGTCAACCAGTCGAGTTTATTAATTAACCAGCAATTTCCAAATAAAGATGAGATTCAAGCGTTAGAATTGACATGGACTCATTATATTCAACCAACTATGCCTTTAAAAATTAATGGGTGGGTAAGCGATTCTGATCTTCTGGGACAGGATAGTGGCTTGTCAGTCGGTATTGAATTGCCATTAGATGATTATCTATTCTAGTTTTTTTATTTAAGCCTTTAATCGACTGATCCATAGGTTTAAGTCGATTAAAGGTTTTTGTAATGAAGTTATGCTTGAATGAGATTGGATAATTCATTCACATAATGTTGAATAGGTAATGGATTCAAGCTACTACGACTCTCAATATTTAATCGCAATAACGGCTCGGTATTCGAAGCACGGATATTTAAACGCCAAGCACCGAAATCTAAACTAACACCATCTGTACGATCGATTTCAGGCTGCTGATCCGCATAATGATCAAAGATTTTTTGAATAGTTGCTTGGGTATCCGCTACCTTAAAGTTGATTTCACCTGAACAAGGGAATTTGGCAATCATTTCTTCAACTAGGGAAGAAAGTGGCTTTCTCGTTTCAGACAGGACAGAAATTGCTAATAGCCATGGAATCATTCCACTATCGCAATAAGCAAAGTCACGGAAATAATGGTGTGCGCTCATTTCACCGCCATATACGGCATTGTGTTCACGCATTTTTTCTTTAATGAAAGAGTGACCTGATTTGGATTGAATTGCTTCACCTTTAAATTGTTGAACAATATCAAAGGTATTCCAAACTAAACGTGGATCATGCACGATTTTTTCACCTGCTTGTTTCAGCAGAAAAGCCTGTGACAATAAGCCTACAATATAATAACCTTCAATGAACTGGCCTTTTTCATCGAACAGGAAACAACGGTCAAAGTCACCATCCCAGGCAAGTCCCATATCGGCTTGGTGTTCAAGTACAGCATTACAGGTACTGTCACGGTTTTCAATCAGCAATGGGTTAGGAATACCATTTGGGAAGGTACCATCAGCTTCATGGTGAATCTTGATAAATTCTACTGGTATATTGAGTGTTTTAAATTTCTTCTCAATTGCATCAATGACATGGCCAGCTGCACCATTTCCTGCATTTACCACCAGCTTAAGTGGGCGGATTTTTGCCGGCTCAATATAGGTCATCAAATGATCTACAAATTCTGGCAGAATATTGTAAGTTGACGTTGTTCCTTTAACGTCTACTTCATTAAAGTCATTAGTTTCAGCTAAGTGTTGAATGTCTTTTAAGCCAGTATCCGCACTGATCGGACGGGCATTTTCACGTACCAGCTTCATACCATTATAGTCCATCGGATTATGGCTAGCAGTGATTTCAATACCCCCTTGAACGTCCAGGTGAAAGGCACCAAAATAGACTTCTTCGGTTCCGGTCATGCCAAGATCAAGTACATTAACACCGGCATCATTTAAACCGCGAATAGTCGCTTGTTTTAAGCCTTCGCTGCTAAGGCGGATGTCACAGCCAATGACAACTGTTGTGGGTTGATAGATTTGTCCATAGGCGCGACCAATTCGGTAGGCAATGTCTTCATTCAACTCGGTACCCAGTTTGCCGCGAATGTCATAAGCTTTGAAACAAGAAAGTTTTTTCATAATTTATTATTTGAGAGTACAATAGAGAAAATATATTCTAACGTAAATAAAAGTTTTTATCATTTAACTAAGCTGAATAATATTAAAATAATGTTTCATTTGAAAAATAAAGTATTGTATTCAAAAATATAAGGATGAAAAATATGTTTTCGAATAAATTGTATTCAATTAATATATTGAGATTTATTGCTGCAAGTTTTGTCTTGCTTAGTCATATAGAAAATAAAGTATCAATATAATATTTTGTCTTTAGAGTGGTATCGATTTAGAGGACCAGGAGTTGATATTTTTTTTGTTATGTCAGGTTTTATTATTTGTTTAACCACGGCTAGAAAAGATATAACGCCCATAAAATTTTTAAAAGGGCGAATGCAACGGATATTGCCATTGTATTGGTTTTTTACAACTTTGGCTCTTTTTATTTTTTTATATAATCCAGCTCTAGTTAATAAGACTGGAGGATATACAAATGTTATTGCTTCTTATTTTCTAATTCCAGGAGAACATAAATTCCTTGTCCATAATGGATGGACCTTAAGTTATGATGTTTATTTCTATATCATTTTTGCTTTATCTCTATACTTTCTTAGAAATAAAATAAATTATATTGCATTAATAGCAATATTAACCTTATTGCCCGCTATCGGTATGTTGGTGTTAAATTTTGATAAGACATTCTTTTTTAATGTGATTCTTTTGGAGTACGCTCTGGGTATTTTTGCGTATCTAATTTATATGGAATTGAATTTAAATTTTATACTGAATATCTTCCTTATTATGTTAGGTGCTACTTTTATTCTCTTTCAGAATATATTTACTGTTTTTGATACTGTTTTTGATACTGTTTTTGATACTGTTTTTGATACTGTTTTTGATACTGTTTTTGATACTGTTTTTGATACTGTTTTTGATACTGTTTTTGATACTGTTTTTGATACTGTTTTTGGTCGTGCTTTGGAAGGAGGGGTACTGTAAGCTAGTAATAAAGCTTCATCCTAAGTTTTATTAAGTGCTTGATTTTAATAACTTATGATCATAACTTATTAAAAATAAAGTATCATCGTACATAATCATGTATTCTTAATTTTATAGGATGTCTAGTAATAAAGTATCATCTTAAAGGTGGGTGAGTTGAATTCGAAGATCCAAATATTTATGCCATAGAGCATAGAGAAAACTATTAAGCAGATTTTAAGGCTTCTGTAAACCGCTTTAACCAATCTGCAAACTCTTTATCAGACTCACTTATCTCAAATTTGTTTTTTGGATGGTTAATGCCTTTGGGAATGCCAATATCTTTTAAGGATTTTGCCGTGGGCCAACGCAAAGAACGTCTAATAACCTGTTGTTTAAAAATTGGAAAATTTTGATCCCAGGCTTCAAAATCTTCGACTTTAACAATTAATGTTGAAAGTGGTTTGTAATTGTCGCTAGTATCAATTTCTAGAATGGAAAATTTTTTACCTTGAAATTCTAGCTGTACTTCCGCAATACTTCGAAAGTTGCCATCATCGGTCTTATGTAGCTTGGATCGATTGACAGCGGGAAGCTTAGAAATGGTAAATCTAAATTTTGATAGAATATTATTCTGTGATCTGAATTCCTCAATCATAGCTTGAAATGATTCAAATCTTTTCATAAATAGTTTAAGGTCATCACTCTCATCTTGACAATTTTCAAATTCCCCCCGGCCAATTTCTCCAAAAATAGTGGATTCCCCTGTACCGACGTCAGGTTCAGGTAAGGTAGTTATATCATCGTTATTAAAGCTGCCCTTTTTACCAGAACGTTTAATTACTGCTTTTTTCGTTTCAATAGGAATAATATTACTTTGATTTTCTGAAGACTGTTCAGAGTGGTCTAGAACCGTAAAGACAGATTTTGACGATTTTTGGCTGTTGTTTCTCTGTTTCAATCGTTCACTATCTTTTTCAGCTTGTTTATTTTTACGAAGATCAGTTAAACGTTCTTTTTTACTAAGTGTTGAAGAAGGTTTTTTTGCATCTGCCCGAGCAATAATTGATTCAATATGTTCTTCAAGGTTTGCTTGAGACCTATTGGTTTTTAGATTTTGAGCGGCTTTTGTTTTCTTTTGTTCGTGTTGAACCTGCCAAACTTCCCAAAAACTACAGCCCATGAATTCTCTAGATCTTGGAGAAATTGTAGCTTCCCAATAATCTAAACTATGCTCCTGATAAAACACATAAATTATTTCTGCATTACTTGGATCATAAGCCACTTGAAATGATTCTGGACGAGAAATAGATTTTTTACGATGCATCCAGCCTTGTTTATATATTTCAGGGCAATTATAAAATACTCCAAACATTTTTAGGCCAAGGTCGGACAAGGTCGCTTTAATTTTAGGTAATAAAGCAACACGTAATGCTTTTTCAGAAACTTGTTTTAACTGACCCACACGATGTTGTATTCCCCAATTCCATAAATGAATAGGAACTAAAGGCAAATCGCTAGGCATATCTATATCACGATCATAAGTTGTCAATTGATGTGATGTATTATGTGCAAGTATTGAACCAATAATGATCTGCTTAAATTCAGTTATAGTAAGTGTTGCATCTAACCGGTAGTCAGAGCCCCCACGTTTTTTTTCTTTAACCTGTTGTACTACACCAGAAGCAAAAGGCTTAAATTTTGTCTGAATAGTTCTGAAATAACGTTCAACAATTGGTTTTAAATCTCCACGATAAGGTGCAGTATTTTCGATACGAATAGAAAAGTTATATTCTAAAGCTTCAATCTGATGCCCTAATAATTCTCCTCGATCTGCTAAAATAGCATCGGGTAATCCAATACATGGCCAGTCATCATATGTAATTTCATAACCATATTGTTTGCATAACTCAACTTTATCTGTCATGGCGACTTGTAGAGCTTGCATTGCAGTTACATAGGAGGCATTTTCAAATCCAATATAGAAACCAACCACCATTCTACTAAATACGTCAGCAACTAAATAAATAGTGGGTCTTCCGATAATACAGGCACGATCTGAATCTGATACAAGATAAATATCAGCAATTGTTGCATCAATTTCATAGCGAGAACCTGGCCCTAGGACTTGGGTGTTGACAGTTGAATGGAGCTCTCGGATGTCTTTTGCATAGATAATTGGATTGGTTCGAGCAGTAAGTTGAGTTACTTTTGGAAACTCACGCTCATAAAAATATTTAAATTGCCAGATGGTCGGAATTTCGCTATCAGCAGTATCTGGAAATAATGAATGATACATCGTAGAAAATTTACGATAGGCATAACTCAAAGAATATTTATCCTTCGTTAACATATATTTATTAATATTAATTCTGAAAAGTCGCTCGACATTCTGATCAACTAATGCACCAACACCTTCACTATATTTTCTTGGCCTACCTAGTTTTTTATTTTTTGCAATACGTTTAACACCTTTAGCACCAGAATTGTTATAACTGGGAATAAGTGCATTTGGTGTTTGACCTCGTTGCCAGTATCGACGTGCTAATCTATAAATGGTTTGATGAGTTGTTTTATGCTGCTCAGTAATTATTTTAACAAGGCTAAAACGAATAGATGGATCATAGAAATGCTCATTAGATATGAGTAAATCTATAATGTTCATTCCCATATCACGTTTTTTTTGCTGTACAGAGTCTTCTGTCACATTAATCAAGGAGATATCGGCAAAAGGATCATCGGTTATTTCTGCTTCGCCTACTTCTATGGCTGTAATCAGTTCTTCTTTTTTAATTATAGAGGGATTGGCATTGGGATGATTTAAATCAATCCAGATAATATGAGAAGGAATAATTTTAAGAATTCGGTAATCTTTACCTTGAAACTTATATACACTATTGATTCGAAACATGGCGAATCTCCTTCCATATTTCAAAATTGCCTAACTTGATCTCAGAGGCTTTAATCTTTTTATAGTCTTTAGTTATATCGAAAATAAAATAGCGTTGAGCAAGCAGTTCTCGGAGCTCAGCTAAAGACGTACCAATCGTTAAATTATACACTTGATCTATTTTTTTACTTAAAGTAATTAAGTCGAGCTCAGGATACTGTGTAAATATATGAATATAATCGTTTAAACGATTGTAAATTTCAGTACTAGATTCTCTCATGGCTGGATAAAGCCATTTAATGTTATTCAAAATAACGGAAGGAATTTCTTTTTCTGTAAGGATATACCAAGGTGTATCTGTACTTTTCCAATATCTACGCTCAAGCTCTAGTTTTTCAATGATTCTCTCATCCTTTAAGCTATTTGTGTATTTAGTTCGGATGACAAAATTTGGTTGGTTAGTACTTTGACTATTTACATAAAAACTTGAACTTATAGTTTGTAGAGTATCTTTAATTTTGGGGTGAGATATTTGGGCTCCTTCTGAAATTTCGAGCGTAGTGTTGAGAGGCAAGGGGAACTGCTCTCTGATATCAGTAATTAACGGATTCCAGTCTAAAAGTAGAAAAATTGCAAGTTCTAAATCAGATAATAAATGATGGGTGCGTTTCGTTGTATGGCCAAAAACTCGGTGAGAACGACCTTTTGAGCTAACATCTCGTACAGTAATCCATGGCTTATAATCTTTTAGATAGCCTTGACCACGTCCTTCTTTGATCCAGCGTTTCTGCTGATGTTCTGTAACCATAACAAATCGCCCGCTATTCTTTATTTATTATTTATTCAGAATAGCAGGCGATCAATTTTTAATCAATATGAGATGATACTTTATTGCTAAAGATGAAACTATATTACCTAGGGTGATACTTTATTACCTAAATACAGTTCCCCAGTCGTTAACAAAAAAAATTATTCTACAGTGACTGATTTTGCCAGATTACGTGGCTGATCGACATCCGTACCACGAAGTACAGCCACATGATAAGACAGTAATTGCACCGGAATGCTATACACAATTGGTGCCAAGATTGGATCGACGCTTGGTACAAAGACTACATGTTGACGGTCTTTGGCTTTAATACCACTGTTTTCATCAGCAAAGACGAACAGTTCACCCCCACGTGCCTGCACTTCTTCCATATTGGATTTGAGTTTGTCCAACATATCGTCCTGTGGTGCCAGAATCACTACCGGCATGTCATTATCCACCAGCGCCAATGGCCCATGTTTCAGCTCACCAGCGGCATAACCTTCAGCATGAATATATGAAATTTCTTTCAGTTTGAGTGCACCTTCCAGAGCGATCGGGAAGTGCGTACCACGGCCTAAGAACAGGCAGTGCTGCTTCTCAACAAACAGTTCAGAGAGACGTAAAATTTCATCATCATGGCGTAAGGTGTCGAGAATGACTTTAGGCATATGCCAAAGTTCTGTGGTGATCTCCGTCATTTGTTCTGTAGAAATGGTATGTTTTATAGAACCGATTTTGAGGACCAACAGCATCAATGCAGCAAGCTGGGCGGTAAAGGCTTTGGTCGACGCTACCCCAATTTCAGGACCTGCCAGCGTCAACAGACTATGCTGAGTTTCGCGTACCATTGATGAGGTGGCCACGTTGCAGATGGTCATCGTGGTGATGTCCAGTCCTTTGGCGGCCGCACGTTTTTGCGTATCACGTAAGGCAGCTAAAGTGTCGGCAGTTTCACCAGACTGGGAAATACACACATACAGCGTGTTATTCACAATCACCGGAGTGCGATAACGGAACTCGCTGGCAATCTCGACCTGGCAAGGTAGATCAATCAGTTGTTCAAACCAGTATTTGGCAATCATGCCGGCATGATAGCTGGTGCCACAGGCAATAATCTGGATTTGCTGGATTGTGGAGAAGTCCTGTTCTGCATTAGTCAGGAAGTCTTCGCGCAGCTCATTGCTATTTAAGGCTTGGGAAATGGTCTGTTTGATCGCTTCAGGCTGCTCATAAATTTCTTTGAGCATGTAGTGCTTGTATTCACCTTTAGAGGCATTGCTGACCGCAGCATCCAGTTCCTTGACCGGACGATCGACCAGTTGACCATCGACAAAGACTTCAATGGTGGTGCGGGTCAAACGGGCAATATCACCTTCTTCAAGATAAATAAAACGGTTGGTAATTGGAAGTAATGCCAACTGATCGGAACTAATAAAGTTCTCACCAATACCGACACCAATCACCAGTGGTGAACCTTCACGCACAGTAATCAATTCATCCGGGTGATCCGTATGTACGATGCCCAGTGCATAGGCACCTTTCAGTTGTGGAACCACTTGGCGTACGGCTTCTAACAGGCTCGGGGTAGATTTCAGCGCATCATTGATCAGGTGTGCTACCACTTCAGTATCGGTCTGTGAGGTAAACACATAGCCCAAAGCTTCAAGATCATCTTTGAGTTCCTGATAGTTTTCGATAATCCCGTTATGGACCACTGCTACATTTTCAGAAATATGCGGATGGGCATTTTCTTCAGTCGGTTTGCCATGGGTGGCCCAGCGTGTATGCGCAATGCCGAGTGAACCGCTAATCTGGGATTCATTCACAGCCTGTTCAAGGTTTGCAACCTTACCGACACGGCGTTCACGTAGGACTTGGCTGTTGTTAATGAGTGCCAAACCTGCTGAATCATAACCACGGTATTCCAGGCGTTTTAAGCCTTCAATCAAAATATTGGTAATGCTACGTTCTGCAATGCCACCAACGATACCACACATATTTGTTCCCCTTATTTCTTGATTTTTTGCGGACGTGGATAGTTTTCTTTGGCAAATTGCTTAGAGCGCTCTACTGCCAAACTGTTGTCTTCCACATCACGGGTAATCGTTGAGCCTGCACCCACTGTGGCACCGTTGCCAATTCTCACAGGTGCAACCAATGAACTGTTCGAGCCAATGAAGGCCTGATCACCAATAATCGTTTTAAATTTGTTCGCACCATCATAATTACAGGTAATGGTTCCTGCACCGATGTTTGCACCACTGCCAACTTCTGCATCACCCAGGTAGGTAAAGTGGTTGGCTTTAGAGCCTTGACCAATCGTGGTATTTTTAACTTCAACGAAGTTACCGATATGTACCTCAGCTGCGAGTTTTGCACCCGGACGGAGTCGTGCAAAAGGTCCAATTTGGGTATCTTCCCCAACGATGGCGCTATCGAAAATGCTATATGGCTGAACCTTGGTGCTAGCTGCAATCTTGGTATTCTTGATAATACAGCCGGCGCCAATTTCAACGTTGTCGCCCAGCTCGCAATCACCTTCCATAATCACATTGATATCAATACGGACATCCTGACCGACAGTTAAATTGCCACGCAGGTCAAAGCGGCTTGGATCAATCAAATGTACGCCTTGCTGCATCAGCTGTTTTGCTTGATAAGCCTGGAACTGACGCTCTAAAGCAGCCAACTGCACACGGTCATTTACCCCTTCAACTTCGAAAGCCTGCTCAGGTTCTACCGATGCAACTTGCATACCATCTGCCAAAGCCATCGCCACAATATCGGTCAGGTAATATTCACCCTGCGCATTGTCATTGCTTAAATTTGGCAGCCATTGATGCAACTTGGCATTGCTGACCGCATAAATACCGGTATTGATTTCCTTGATCTGACGTTGGACATCGTTGGCATCTTTATGTTCAATAATGGCCTGGATCTGACCCTGTTCACGCACAATACGGCCATAACCATTGGCATCCGGCAGGGTAAGGGTCACCAGACCAATACCGGTTTCTGCGGTGGCATCGAGTAATTTTTGCAAGGTCACAGGATTAATGCACGGTACATCGCCGGAAAGAATCAGAGATACGCCGTCGTTAGGCAGTACAGGCAAGGTCATTTGCACCGCATGTCCGGTACCCAGCTGTTCAGCCTGTTTTACCCATTTAATATCCTGTTGTGCAAATGCTGTTTGAACACGGTCACCACCATGACCATAAATCGTAATAATATTATCTGCGTTTAATTTTTTTGCCGTTTCAATGACATGACTCAGTAAAGGACGTCCTGCAAGAGGTTGTAATACTTTCGGTAAGCTTGAACGCATGCGCGTGCCTTTACCTGCAGCAAGAATAATAACAGTCGTTGACATGTTCTAATCCTAAATATGGCTTATGCCACGGTGAAGTAAAAATAAAGCAAAATACAAAGAGCCGCCCAAAGACCGGCAATAATGTCATCCAGCATGATGCCGAAGCCACCGTCGACCTGACGGTCAATCACCCGGATCGGCCAAGGTTTCCAGATATCAAATAATCTGAATAGCGCAAAACCGACGAGCAACCATAACCAGTTCATCTGACCTAAGTAGATCAGTGGCAAAAATGTGATGGATTGTCCTGCAAACTCATCCCAGACGATGCGCCCATCATCATGTACGCCCATAATTTTTGCTGTTTTGTCACAAATATAAATACCAATCAGGGACATGATCATAATCGCCAAGATGGTGTTTGTGAAGCCGATTGCAAGCCAAACTGGTACAAATAATAGTGCAAAAGCGGAACCAGTGGTACCAGGTGCTTTAGGACTTAAACCAGAACCAAAGCCCACACCACAGAACACAATAAAACGTTCTGGCCAAGTCATAGTTTTAAAAAGAATTGGAGGCTTATGCAAAATGTTGATACCCATTAAATTGAAGTAAATGATCTACGCCATTTTTTTCAAAAGTTAAGCCGTGCTGCGGCTGAATTTTTCCGATTATACTAATCGGAACATCAAGTTGTTTTTGCAATAATTTTTGGTAATTTTGCGGGCTTATTGTAAAGCATAACTCGTAATCATCGCCACCAGCGAGGGCATATTGCCATTTTTGCGCATCGTTTAAGGCATGCAGGGCAGGACTGATCGGTAAGTTTTCGAGTTGCAGCTTTGCACCTACTTGAGAGGCTTTGAGAATATGTCCAAGATCTTGGGCCAAACCATCCGAGACATCAATCATGCTATGCGCCAGACCTTTTAGGGCAGCACCGAGCTGACAACGTGGCGTTGGATAATCCAGACGTTTTTGCAGTGAATGACCAAGATGCTGTAGTGCAAAAGCTGCATCACCGACCGTTCCACTGACACAAATCAGATCACCCGATTTTGCCCCTGAGCGTGTAATGGCTTGACCAATATCCACCCAGCCCAATGCTGTGACAGACAAGGTTAAATGAGGACTTTGCGTGGTATCACCACCGATTAAACTTACGCCAAATTGATCACAGCAATCGTACAGACCCTGACTAAAAGCCTTGAGCCAGTCATGATCAATTTGGGGTAGGCTCAATGCGAGTAAAATACTATGTGGGGTTGCGCCCATCGCGGCGATATCAGATAAATTGACAGCCACAGATTTCCAGCCAATCGCATGGGGATTGGTGTCTATGGGAAAATGGCGTCCAGCAACCAGAGTGTCGGCACAGATGACCAGTTGTTGCTGAGGAGGGGGGGTGAGCAAGGCCGAATCGTCACCGACGCCTAAATCGACAGAATGGGCATTCTTGCGATTGAAATAGGTGTCGATAATCGAAAATTCAGCCATCCAACATATCTACGCTATTGGTTAGACTGCTGTTTTTCTGCTGCACGCAAGGTTGTCGCTAAACGATCCAATACACCATTGATGTATTTATGGCTATCGGCACCGCCAAAATGTTTAGCCAGCTCGATCGCTTCATCTAGAACCACGCGATATGGAATCTCAAGGTGTTCTTTGAGTTCATATGCACCAAGACGAAGGGTCGCAAGCTCAACACCGTCAAGTGCTGAAAGTTCGCGATCGAGTACCGGGATTAAGAGCGCATCCAATGCTTCATGATTGGCAACCACTTGAGTCAACAATTCATGATAATAGCTCAGATCCACTTTGTGCATGGCATTTTCCACACGAGTACGTGCTTCAATCTCATGCACCGGATTGTGGCTCATTTGCCATTCATAAATTCCTTGTACAGCAAAGCGACGTGCTTTACGTTTTGCTGCATAAGTTGCTTGAAGTGTTTGCGACATAGCGTTAAATAGCCTTTAACAAGTTAACCATTTCAATCGCAGTCAGGGCAGCTTCGCTACCTTTATTGCCTGCTTTTGTTCCAGAGCGTTCAATCGCTTGTTCAATACTGTCCGTAGTGAGTACACCGTTAATGACAGGTAAGCCAGTATCTAGGCCAACCACGCCTAAACCTTTGGCACACTCGCCTGCAACGAAATCGAAGTGAGGCGTGCTACCACGAATCACAGCGCCAAGCGCGATGATGGCATCGAAACGATCTGAAGCTGCCAGTTTTTTCGCAACCACAGGAAGTTCCCAGGCACCAGGTGCATGAACAACAGTGATATTATCCTCTGATACACCATGACGTTTCAATGTATCAATGGCACCTTCTAACAGATGTTCAACCACAAAGCTGTTAAAACGACCAACTAAAATCGCATAACGGTCTTCGTTCGCGAGATGTAACATACCTTCAATACGGCGAACTGCCATAACAACCTCGATGATTTCTTAAGATGTTTGTTGTGCGGTGATGTATTCCACCACTTCTAAGTTAAAGCCTGACAGGGCATTGAAGCGCAAAGGAGAGCTCAGCAGCTTCATTTTTTCCACACCCAAATCACGTAAAATTTGTGCACCGACACCAATAGTTTGATACTGCTGCGAAAGAGCAGCATTTGATTTTACATTTTTTGGTGCTTTAAGGGTATCTAATGCTGGACCCAAATCTTGTAAATGACGTTGGCCAATCCAGACCAAAACACCACGATCACTATTGGAAATTTCTTTCAGGGCACGATCCAGGTTCCAGGCCGGCTCGCCATCCTGTTTCTTCAGTTTGAGCAAGTCGCGGGTCGGGTTAAAACCATGTACACGCACCGTGGTCACGCCATCTTTAGGCTCACCTTTGACCAAGGCCAGATGGATATCCGGGTTACCCAGTTCACGATAGCGGTACAGGTCAAAGCTGCCGTATTCAGTATCAATACTTTGCTGATCAATACGCTCAACCGTCTGTTCATTGGTCATGCGGTAATGAATCAGATCGGCAATCGTGCCGATTTTCAGGCCATGCTTTTCAGCAAACACTTCAAGATCCGGACGGCGCGCCATCGTGCCATCT
The DNA here is from genome assembly GCF_022809915.1 of Acinetobacter lwoffii. Taxonomy (GTDB): domain Bacteria; phylum Pseudomonadota; class Gammaproteobacteria; order Pseudomonadales; family Moraxellaceae; genus Acinetobacter; species Acinetobacter lwoffii_M. The sequence goes on from NZ_JALGQY010000010.1 coordinate 46,437, forward strand.
TCATTGATGATTTCACAAATCACAGAAGCCGGTTCTAGTCCTGCTAAACGGGAAAGATCACAACCTGCCTCAGTATGTCCGGCACGGTGCAATACACCACCTGGTTGCGCCATCAGCGGGAAGATATGTCCCGGCTGTACAATATCTGCCGGTTTGGCATGAGCAGCCACAGCAGTTTGAATTGTATGGGCACGTTCAGCCGGAGAAATACCGGTAGAAATACCTTCAGCCGCTTCAATCGACAGGGTGAAGTTGGTTCCATGCTGGGCACCGTTGGCATCTACCATCAACGGCAGATTCAACTGCTGACAACGCTCTTTACTTAAAGTCAGGCAGACCAGACCACGTGCATGGGTGATCATGAAGTTGATATCTTCAGGACGTACGTGTGTGGCAGCAATCACCAAATCGCCTTCATTTTCACGGTCTTCATCATCCATCAGGATGACCATTTTTCCTGCACGGATATCTGCTACAAGCTCTTCAACAGTATTGAGCGGCATCAACCTTCACCTTCTTTTTTGATCTTGATCAGACCGAATCATGACATTATTGGGTACATAGTCTAACGCTTTTTGCGCAATTTTGCCTATGCTTATTCCTTTCCCTCTAGTGGTTCATTGTTATACACAGTCTTGATAAACATGAAAAGCCGACTTTAAATGAAAGCCTGGGCTTTATGCAGGTTTTTTGAGCAATTAAAAAGCATAAAAAATGAGAAACTTAGGTGAAATCAACATAAGTTCAGATATTAAGGTGTTTTCAGAAAGTATTTTTATTTATTGTCAGTCATTCAATGGAATTCTGGACGAACAATGCTGGAAAATTTTACCTATTATTAAAAAATTTTAAAAATATCGAATAAAAAGCGAACCGAAGCTCGCTTTAGATTTACTTTACTTCTTAGAAAAAACCTGCCGGTTTGGTTGAATAGCTCACCAGCAAGTTTTTGGTTTGCTGATAATGATCTAGCATCATTCTGTGATTCTCACGACCAATGCCTGATTTTTTATAGCCACCGAAAGCCGCATGCGCAGGGTAGATATGATAACAGTTGGTCCAGACCCGACCGGCCTGAATGGCACGACCGGCACGATAGGAGGTATGTGCTGAGCGTGACCAGACACCGGCACCTAAACCATAAATCGTATCATTGGCAATCTTGATCGCGTCATCAAAGTCTTTAAAGGTGGTCACAGCCAGTACAGGCCCGAAGATTTCTTCCTGGAAGGTCTTCATGTCATTGGTGCCTTTAAAGATGGTCGGTTCAATATAGAAACCTTGACCCACTTCCTGACGTGCTTCACCACCGGTGAGAATCTGTGCGCCCTCTTCACGGCCAGTGGCAATACAACCCAGAATCTTGTCTTGCTGTTCCTGTGAGGCTTGCGCGCCAATCATGGTGTCGGTATCTAGGGGATGCCCGGTTTTAATGCGTTGTACGCGTTCTACCGCACGCGCCAAAAACTCATCGGCAATACTTTCCTGTACCAAGGCACGGGAAGGACAGGTACAGATTTCACCCTGGTTCAGGGCAAACATGGCAAAGCCTTCCAGTGCCTTGTCCAGATAATCGTCTTCCTGATCCATAATGTCGGCAAAGAACAAGTTTGGTGATTTACCGCCAAGTTCCAGAGTCACCGGAATAATATTTTCAGTCGCATATTGCATGATCATCTGACCCACTGCGGTTGAACCGGTAAAAGCAATCTTGGCAATACGAGGATTGGTCGCCAGTGGACGGCCGACTTCGACCCCGTAGCCATTGACGATGTTCAACACGCCCGGTGGCAAAATGTCCTGAATCAGTTCAGCGAGCACCAGAATACTGACTGGAGTCTGTTCTGCAGGTTTCAGCACAATACAGTTACCTGCAGCCAAGGCTGGCGCGAGTTTCCAGGCGGCCATCAGAATCGGGAAGTTCCAGGGAATGATTTGTCCGACTACACCAAGCGGTTCATGAAAATGGTAGGCGATCGTATCTTCGTCTATTTCGGAAATGCCGCCTTCCTGGGCACGGATACAGCCGGCAAAATAACGGAAATGGTCAATGGCCAATGGAATATCGGCAGCCAGCGTTTCACGGATCGGTTTGCCATTGTCCCAGGTTTCTGCCACAGCCAGCAGTTCCAGATTTTGTTCCAGACGATCGGCAATTTTCAACAGAATATTGGAACGGGTGGTCGGCGATGACCGGCTCCATTGTTCTTTGGCTTTGTGCGCTGCATCTAAGGCCAATTCAATGTCTTCTACAGAAGAGCGCGGCACTTTGGTAAAGACTTTGCCATCTACCGGAGAGAGATTGTCAAAGTATTCACCTTTGACCGGAGCGACCCATTCGCCGCCAATAAAATTATCGTATTGTGCTTTAAATTGAATTTTTGAACCGTCAGTATTGGGGTCTGCATAACGCATAATCTATTCCTTTATATGATTGTTAGTGGTGCAGGCTGCGCGCATGTTGCCGATCAAAAAATATAGGCGCTTCTGCATTCAGCTCTACTATAAAGAGGGAAAAAGACGGACGGTTGTTTGTTTACAGGCTTGCTACAAAAGACAATATTTGGAGACAAGCAGTAGAAGAATAAAAGTTATAAATTTTAAATTTTTAAATTTAAAAACAAGGGTTTATAGCACTTATAAACCATCGAAAGATTGGCATATTTTCAATGTGCTTAATTACATTCCAACCTAATAAGGATTCAAAAGAAGCCAAGCAGGAGAAATGAGGGTAAGTTTCATTTCTCCTTCCACGTTTATCTAAAGCCCTTTGTCATGCAGCCATTGAAACAGTTGCTGATAAACCTTCTCACGTACAGATTGCTCTGAAAGTACCAGATCATGTAAACCGTTCTGGATACTTTGAACCGTGACATCGCCTTTAATTTTTTTGGCATATTTTTGAATGTCTTTAATGCCTAAAATCACATCACTGCTCTGTGCGGCTTTGCCCCATTTTTTAGGGTATAAGGTCTGATGCGAATGCATGATCAATACCGGAATATCGAGCTGAACACCGCGATGAATTTCTTTCTGTGCCTCATGAATGGCACGAATAAAACTGATCCGAACCATCGGGTAGCGGGTCTTTTTCCAGTCCAGACTGAAGTCCCATTCGCCTTTTAAATCCTTATGCAGGCTGGTGGCATACCACTTGTTCAGCTCGCTTGGAAATTTAAGATTGGGAAAAATTTTAGCCAGTCTGCTCAATTGCGGGATGCCGAGCGCGCGCTTGATCGGATTCATATTGAAGTCATAAAATGGACTGTTGACCCAAAGTGCTTTGATTAAAGAATGCCGCGGATGATGTGCCGTATACAAGGTCGTGGTCAGGCCGCCGGTAGAATGACCACAGAGCAGGGCAGCATCGTGACCCTCGGCTGCTATAATGTCGAGTGCCTGGGTAATTTCTGCATCATATTCAGCAAGGTCATACACGTTATAATATTTTTGATGCGGCAGAATCGAACGTCCGTATTTTCTTAAATCCAGCGCATAAAAATCAAAACCATGCTGATTAAAGCGCTCTGCCATTTCGGTCTGAAAAAAATAATCGATAAAGCCGTGAATATATAAAACTGCTTTTTTTGTAGGTTGGGCTGCTTTTTTACGGATTAGGGTTGCTACGACTTTGCCCTCATAATCATCAGGAAAGTTTAAGGTCGCTTGCTCATAACCTGTCCCCAGAATATCGGGCTGATAAAGCGGTTGCAGTTCACTCATTTTTATACTCGTTGGTCTTATTAAATTTATGCTTTATCCTTGATGAGCTGAGGTTTTTTGTCAAACAGATCTTGCTACCGATTTAAATTAAAAATACGAATACGGGTTAATTTTAAAAACCGTTCAGAACCTGGCTGAAAATGAGTGTTATCAGATTATAAAATCCTGCTACAAGTATTATAAATTTGCTAAATGACCCAAGCGGCTAAAATCAGGATAAGCTATATAAAATAACGAGAGTGATGTCATTATTTTGGCAGAACTGCCGAAGATTGATTAGATGAGTTAAATAATGCCCAGAGAAAATTTGAACAGTAAACGCCCTTTATATATTCCTTATGCTGGAAATACTCTGCTAGAACTCCCACTACTCAATAAAGGCTCTGCATTTTCTGAAGAAGAGCGTAGAAGCTTTAACTTGCATGGCTTGATTCCTCATGTCACCGAGACGATTGAGGAGCAAAGTCAGCGTTCTTATCAGCAGTATTGTGCTTTTAGCAGTGATATTAACAAGCATATTTATTTGCGGAATATTCAGGATACCAATGAGACCCTGTTTTACCATCTGATTGAAAATCACCTCAGTGAGATGATGCCGATTATCTATACCCCGACTGTGGGTGAGGCATGTCAGCGCTTTTCTGATATCTATCGTCGTCATCGTGGGATTTTTATTTCCTATCCTGACCGTGCTCAGATCGACCAGATTATTCACAATATCAATAAAAAGAACGTGAAAGTGATTGTGATCACAGATGGTGAGCGCATTCTGGGTCTTGGAGATCAGGGCATTGGTGGTATGGGGATTCCAATTGGAAAACTGGCACTCTACACCGCATGTGGCGGGATCAGTCCGGCCTATACCTTACCGATTACTCTTGATGTCGGTACCAATAATCAGCAGTTGTTGAATGACCCGATTTATATGGGCTGGCGTGAACCGCGAATCAGTGGCGATGAATACTATGCTTTTGTCGAAACGGTGATTCAGGCGATTCAACAGCGCTGGCCAGATGCCTTAATTCAGTTTGAAGACTTTGCACAGAAAAATGCCATGCCTTTGCTGGAAAAATACCGTGATCGAATCTGTTGTTTCAATGATGATATTCAGGGCACCGCAGCAGTGTCTGTGGGCAGCCTGATTGCTGCTTCGCGCGCAGCAGGCAAACAACTTAAAGATCAGGTGGTTACTTTTCTGGGTGCAGGTTCAGCCGGTTGCGGGATTGCAGAACAGATCATTAAGCAAATGGTTGCTGAGGGCTTGAGTGATGCCGAAGCACGTGCACGCGTATTTATGGTCGACCGCTTTGGCCTGATCACTGAAAATCAGCCGAATTTATTGGATTTCCAGCGCAAACTGGCACAGCCTCTTGAAAATGTAGAAAGCTGGGCAGATGCAGAGAGCATGATTTCTCTGCTAGATGTAGTTAAGCGTGCCAAACCGACGGTATTGATTGGTGTATCTGGACAGCCGGGTTTATTCACTCAGGAAGTGATTGAAGCCATGGCTGAAAATAGTGTACAACCGATTATTTTCCCTTTATCCAACCCGACTTCCCGCGTAGAAGCTGTTCCAGCAGATATCTTGCAATGGACCAATGGCAGAGCATTGATTGCGACGGGTAGCCCATTTGCACCAGTGAATTATCAGGGACAGATTCATCATATTTCCCAATGCAATAACTCTTATATTTTCCCGGGTATCGGTTTGGGTGTGGTTGCTTCAGGTGCGAAACGTGTCACGGATAATATGCTGATGGCCTCGAGTAATGCCTTGGCGGACTGTTCTCCGAAACTGAAAGATCCTCAGGCAGATTTATTGCCGAATCTGGATTGTTTACAGTCAATTTCGAAGCAGATTGCCTTAAAAGTGGCACTTGCTGCGATTGAAGACGGAGTAGCACCGAAAGTCAGTGTAGAAGAATTGCAGCTAGCAATAGAGCATAATTTCTGGACACCGCAATACCGTGATTATCAGCGAATTACCTTTTAATTGTATTGAAGATGGATTCTTATCATCGCTAGTTTTTTTGCGCTAGCCTGCTTTCATCTGATTCATTGATGGAATATCAAAAAGCCCTGATCTTTTGATGAGGGCTTTTTTATTGTCTTAGGGGTGTCATGGTCATATCTTGGTTATAAAATCAGAAAGTACATTAAGAATTTTTTATTGAGTGAAATAAAAATGAAAGAATCATTTAAAGAAAATAACATCAGCATAAAAAAAGCCCCGATCTTTCGATCAGGGCTTTTTTAGAATCTGGAGCGGGAAAGGAGACTCGAACTCCCGACCCCAACCTTGGCAAGGTTATGCTCTACCAACTGAGCTATTCCCGCGGAGTCTATAAAGTTTTTTAAATGAAAAAACTAAATGAAAAAATTTTGAGCGGGAAAGGAGACTCGAACTCCCGACCCCAACCTTGGCAAGGTTATGCTCTACCAACTGAGCTATTCCCGCATGCCGTGTATAATACAGCATGCAAAAATGTGGTCAACACCTTTGTTAAAAATCTTGCATCAATTGCATAAAATAAAAGCAAAATGCTGTAGATTAGACAATAAATAACCAATATTCATATAGAAATCAATGAAATTTCACCACAATCAACGGATTGCACCTGAACAGATTACCGAAATACTCGGCAGAACAAGGTATACTGGGATTATATTTTTGAAGATTGGAGTCAGGCCATGAGCTTAGAACAACAACTGAAAGATCGTTTGGCGCAATTATCCCCAACCCATTTGGAAGTGGTGAATGAATCTTCGGGTCATGGCGGTTATTTTCCGGGAAAAGAATCGCATTTTAAAACCGTGATTGTGAGTCAGGTTTTTGAGGGTTTACGTCCAGTCCAGCGTCATCAGAAAGTTTATGCTGCTGCGGGTGATTTGCTGTCAAAAGACAAGATTCATGCGCTGGCCATTCATGCATTTTTGCCTGAAGAATGGGCAGGTCAGGACACCACCAGCCCTGCTTGTGCACACGCACCAAAAAACTAAGAGGACATGATGGAAACCCAACTTTTAGTCAAGATTATTCATATGTCGGCAGCAGGACTGGCGATTGTCACCATTCTTGCCCGTGCCTTCACCTTGTTTGTCGGTACACAAGGGAATTTACCTAATCCGGTGGCACGTACAGCGCTCGTGGCCTTACAGCATTTAGCCATCACGGTAATTGCACTGACCGGTATTATGTCGCTCGTCCTCAAAGACTTTGATGTACAGCCTTGGTTTTATGCCAAAGTCATTTTATTTTTGGTACTGGTGTCCTCGTTAGGCAAAGCCTATAAAAAAGATGATTCTATCTTGCTATCGCAGCGTCGGGCTGGCTTAGTTATTGCTGTAGTTTCGTTGGTGTCTATTCTGGCTTTGGTAATGATCAAGCCGAATTTTGGCTAAAAGCAAGCTGGCTATGATGATCAGCACAGCCAGTCCATGCAAATAATTAAAAAATACAAATGTGGTAAAAGTAATTAAAAATGTGAGGAGGGGACATGCGTACACGTGTGGTATTTAATCAAAAGGGTGGGGTAGGCAAGTCGAGTATTACTGTCAATCTGGCAGCAATCAGTGCACATCAGGGCTTAAAAACCTTATTGATTGACCTGGATCCGCAGGCCAACTCTAGCCAGTATGTGCTGGGCGATGATGCGACGTATTCTAGTGACAAGCCGGCACTCGAACCGAATATCGAAAACTATTTTGAAGATGTACTCGGTAATCAGCAAAGCAAGGGCCTACTCGGCAATGCGATTGGCTCGATTTTAAAAAGTCGTAGCAAAGGCTTGGAAAGTTATGTGCATCAATCCTCTTTTAAACATCTGGATGTCATTCCGGCTAGTCCAACGCTGGGTGCATTGGCCCATGCACTGGAGTCCAAGCACAAGATTTATAAGCTACGAGATGCCTTGCAACAACTGTCGGGGCATTATGACCGGGTATTTATTGATACACCGCCTGCATTCAATTTCTTTACCCTCTCTGCTCTCATTGCGGCGAACCGCGTGCTGATTCCATTTGACTGTGATGTATTTTCTAAACGTGCCCTACAGACCCTGATTGAAAATGTCATTGAAACCCAGGATGACCATAATGAAGGGCTGGAAATCGAAGGGATTGTCGTGAACCAGTTTCAGGCACAGGCCAAATTACCGCGTGAAGTGGTACAACAGCTCAAAGATGAAGGCTTACCGGTCCTCGACAGTATGTTGCCACCCTCGATCTTGATGAAAGAATCTCATCAGAAAAATCAGCCTTTGATTCATTTGGCTACTGATCATAAATTGACTCAGGCCTATCAATCGTTGTTCAATGAGATAGAGCAGAATTAAGATCGAGTTAGCTATGAAACTTGTGAAAGTAAGCCTGAGTATTGCTGCACTGGCATTACTGAGTGCCTGTGCAACGCCGGTAAAACCGACTTATGTGTCGCCCACCCTCTATCAGACTTTGGGTTGTTCGCAATTACAGGGTGAATATAATCGTATTCAGCAGTATATCGACAATGGCGTTGAACCACCGAAACGTACTGGCGTCGGTGTGGGCTTTGGTCTTGGCGGTGGTTGGGGTAGTCGTGGTGGATGGGGTATTGGCCCGAGTGTTTCAGTCAATATGGGACAGTCATCCGATACCAAAAGAACCGAACTGGCACGGCTTTTAGGCGAGCAGGAAGCGATTGTACAGGCCGCGCGTTATAAGAACTGTTCGATCATCGTTCGGCAGGCGACGCCTAAATAAATCATTCAACATTAAACGGATAAATGCTGACTTCGGGTCGGCATTTTTTATTGCTTTCACCAAGAATAGGGCGGTTTACATTAAGATAAAACTCACTGGAAATTGACCAGACTGTATATAAATCTGAAATTTATAAGCTTGTTATCCCACTTCCATATTGATTAAGCTACAACCTTGGCCCGGAAAAGTTCATTGCGATGATTGAAAATTGGTTATTTGTTTTAGGACTCATTGCTGCATTAATGGTTCCAGGGCCCGCCAATGCCTTGGTGGCCAGTTCTGCTCATCAGCAGGGGCAAGCCAAAACCAGTCTCTATCTTCCTGCCATTTTGCTCGGTTATTTTTATGCCATTAATGTCTGGGCTTTGTTGATTCATCTGGCGTCACCGATCTGGCCAAATTTTAAAGGCTTGGTCTATGTACTGAGTACCATCTGTGTGGGCTGGATGACCTTACATTTATATAAGGCTCAGCAGTTACAACGTTACAGCAAGAACCATCCGCAGATTCGCCCTTGGCAAATGTTTAGGACTACCTTAACAAATCCTAAAGCAGCACTGTTGGCCTCCGGGATTTTACCGATGGAAACCTGGCAAAGCCCGACCAATTTCGTTCTGGTTTTTGCTGCCTTTAGCTTGAGCACCGTTCCGGTCGGGATTTTCTGGATGGTCTTTGGTCAGGCCATATTGACCAGTTCATCTGAAAAAATAAAAGCCGGCCTCATTTATAAAGGCGCGGCTCTATTTGTCCTGCTTTGTCTGATCCCACTCCTGATCAAGCTTTGGGATTAAACGCACAGGCTGTAAAATCTTAATGTAAAAAGCTCTTAAGCTATTTTACTTTTTTTGAGCTTTTGTTGAATAAAGCCAATCACGCCTGGCAATACACTTAAAATAATGATGCCAAAAATCAGATAGGTGAAGTTGTCTTTGACGATTGGCATATTGCCAAACATATAACCCAAAATGACAAATGAGCTAATCCAGGCAAATGCACCCACCACATTATAGGTCAGGAAATATTTGTAATTCATGCTGCCAGCACCGGCAACGAAGGGTGCAAAGGTACGGGCAAAAGGAACAAAACGCGCAAAAATAATGGTCTTACCACCATGTCTGGCAAAGAATTGCTGGGTCGCCAATAAGTGTTTTTTATTGATGAAGCGCGATTCAATCTCGAAAACGCGAGGACCAATATATTTACCAATATGATAATTCAGGGTGTCACCCAGAACTGCCGCAACAAACAAGAGTGGAATCAGCACCCATGGATCCATTGCACCAGTAGAGGCTGCCAGTGCACCTGCTGCAAATAGCAAGCTGTCGCCAGGCAGGAACGGCATGACCACCAGACCTGTTTCTACAAAGATAATCAGGAAAAGAATGGCATAAATCCAGATCCCGTAATTAGTGATAAATTCAAGCAAGTGATCATCAACATGCAAGATAAAATCAATCAGTTCCATGAGCCCAGTACAAGCAAAAGTGTGGTCAAATCCTAACAGCCCGGGGCATGAAAGTCAGTACCAGAAAGTAAAATAATTAACGCTTCATCCATCTTCAATCGAGCCAAAATTTCTCTTACATATTATCTTCAGATTTTTATAAAAATAGACTTAATTGGATTAAATCTTGAGCTTAAAAATATAAAAATGACAGATCAAACAAGGCATCCGAAGGGATGCTTTGTTGTGCTAGAAATATAATGCAATCAACTAAATGCATACCTAATGCGAATTGTGTGCTTAATGCGCTGAAAAATGTTAGAATACGGCGCTTATCTTTCGTTTGCCTTTCATAGTTGTTCGTCATGACTACCAATACTCAAATTACTGAAGATCGTATCCTGATTCTGGATTTCGGTTCTCAATATAGTCAGCTCATCGCACGTCGTGTCCGTGAAGCTGGTGTATATTCTGAAATGTATGCCTATGATATGTCTGAAGAAGACATTCGTGCATTTAATCCAAACGGTATCATCTTGTCTGGTGGACCTGAGAGTGTTCACCTTGAGGGCAGCCCGCGTGCGCCGCAAGTGGTATTTGAGCTGGGTGTGCCGGTATTGGGTATTTGTTATGGCCTGCAAACCATGTGCGAACAGCTTGGCGGTAAAGTTGAGCCAGGTCATGTACATGAGTTTGGCTATGCAGAAGTAGATATTGTCGTACGTGACAAGCTGATCGGTAATTTACAGGACCGTGAAAACCAGCTGCATGTCTGGATGAGCCATGGTGACAAGGTTGCCCGTATTCCAGAAGGCTTCCAGATCACTGCACAAACGCCTAGCTGTCCAATTGCTATGGTTTCTGACGAAACTCGCCGTTTCTATGGTATTCAGTTCCATCCTGAAGTGACACATACGTCTAAAGGCGCAGAATTACTGTCGAACTTCGTTCATCAAATTTGTGGTTGTCGCGGTCTGTGGACGCCAGAACACATTATTGATCTACGTGTAGAACAGCTTCGCCAACAGATTGGTGATGAAAAAGTATTACTAGGACTTTCTGGTGGTGTGGATTCATCTGTAGTGGCAGCGCTGTTGCATAAAGCGATCGGTGATCAGCTGACCTGTGTATTTGTAGACAATGGTCTGCTTCGTTTGAACGAAGGCGATCAAGTGATGCAAATGTTTGCTGACAACATGGGTATCCGCGTGATTCGTGCTGATGCTGAAGAGCGTTTCTTGACTGCGCTTGCAGGTGAAGTTGATCCTGAAGCAAAACGTAAAATTATTGGCCGTGAATTTATTGCTGTCTTCGCTGAAGAAGCACGTAAATTAGATGGCGTAAAATTCCTTGCACAAGGTACGATTTATCCGGACGTAATTGAATCTGCTGCAAGCAAGCAGGGTAAGGCGCATGTGATTAAATCACACCATAATGTGGGCGGCTTACCAGCAGACCTAGCATTTGAACTGGTTGAACCATTACGTGACTTGTTTAAAGATGAAGTACGTAAATTGGGTACGACTTTAGGCTTGCCACACAGCATGATCTATCGTCATCCATTCCCAGGCCCAGGTCTAGGTGTGCGTATCTTGGGTGAAGTGAAAAAAGAATATGCAGACATTTTACGTCTTGCAGATGACATCTTCATGCAAGAACTGCGTGCCAGCGGCTGGTATGACAAGACTGCTCAAGCATTTGCAGTATTCCAGCCAGTAAAATCGGTGGGTGTAGTCGGTGATGGCCGTCGTTATGCATGGGTGATTGCACTGCGTGCGGTAGAAACCGTGGACTTTATGACGGCTCGTTTCGCGCATCTTCCTTATGATTTAGTCGATAAGATCTCGACCCGTATCATGAATGAAATTGCTGAAGTTTCTCGTGTTGTGTATGACGTATCGTCTAAACCACCAGCAACAATTGAATGGGAGTAATTTAGGGGTTTCGGACAGCACTGCTGTCCGCCTAAATTACGCCAAGCGCTATGCGCGTGGCAGTATCTGGTTTATCAGATATAACCTAATAAAAAAGAGCGCTTCGGCGCTCTTTTTTTGATTTATACTGAATAAAAATAAACCTTTAAAAGCTAAAAAATGCCTTTACCTACTTATGATCAATTAATGCTGCCTTTAATGAAATTATTATCAGAATTAAATGAGCCAATAAAAATTTCGGATGCTGCGAATATCCTAGCTGAACGTTCCAATTTACACGAAGAGGATTTAAATAAAATTCTTCCGAGCGGGAAAAATATATTTAAAGATAGAGTGGCATGGGCAAAGACCTACTTAGTTAAGGCGGGCTTAGTTCAACAACCGAAGAGAGCATATTGTGAGATTAGTAGCTTGGGTAGACAGGTTGATTTAAAAAGTTTAGATGCTATAACAAATGAATATTTAGCACAGTTCAACGGATTTTCAGATTTTAAATTAGGAAAGAAAAATAAAGATGAGTTTGGGATCGGGAATCTACAAGTTATTGAAAGCCTAAATAGTTACCAAGAAACTCAGACTCCAGAAGAAACAATCCAGAACACAACGGAATTATTAAAATCTGATTTGAAAAGTGATTTGCTTCAGATGGTAAAAGATAAATCTCCTTCATTTTTTGAAAGACTGGTTGTCGATCTTCTGGTGGCAATGGGCTACGGCGGTTCACATCAAGATGCAGCTCAAGCGATTGGTAAAACCAACGATGGTGGAATTGATGGTGTAATTAGTGAAGATCGATTAGGGTTAGATAAAATTTACATCCAAGCGAAACGTTGGAAAGATACTGTTGGTCGTCCCGACATTCAACAGTTTAAAGGTGCTTTGGCCGATCAAGTTGCTAAGAAGGGTGTATTCATTACTACGTCAAGTTTCAGTAAAGAGGCCATTGAGTCGGCAAGAAAATCCGGTATTGTTTTAATTGATGGCGATAAGCTGACGTCTTTAATGATTGAATTTGGTTTAGGTGTACAAATAGAACGTAGTTTTCATATCTATAAAATCGACCAAGATCGTTTTGATGAAGATAATTTTTAACGGGTAATTTAAGCCGGTTTAACCTGCCAGTTTTGCAGCTCCCCAGCTAAACTTTGCTCCAGATCTGGATCATAAGCTTCAACCCGATTCCGTCCATTGGCTTTAGCCTGATATAAGGCAATATCGGCCTGTTTAATCAGGGTCATTAAATCTGTTTCACAGCTTTCCAGGATGGCAGCACCAATCGAAATGCTAAAACTGAAACGATGTTGGCTGTCCAGATCGATCACAATATTTTCAATTTTATGCCTTAAACGCTCGGCAACTTTTAGTGCTTCATCCAGAGAGGTTTCAGGTAAAAATGCAATAAATTCCTCACCGCCATAGCGTGCCAAAATATCATGCTGCCGCATTTCGCTGTGTGTATTTAGAGCAATCGTCTGTAAGACCTGATCTCCGATATCATGACCATAACGATCATTAATCTGCTTAAAATGATCGACATCAAAGACCAGTAAACTCATAGGCACCGGTTGATCAAAATTCTGTTGTACCAGTTGTTGCGCGAGATATTCAAAACAGCGACGGTTATTCAGGCCAGTGAGTGAGTCGGTATGAGCCATATTTTCAAAGGCCTGCCGATTATATTCATTCAGGGTATGCTGCAAAAATACCATGCGTGATTTTAAGGTCGAGCTCCAGCTAATATATAGACTGAAGGTCAATACTGGCAGATAAATCAGGGAAAATAAAAACATCTGGTACAGGTCAGATCGAGTATTGAAATATACACCGATGTAAATCATCAAAGTAATCAGACTCGAAGTAATCAAAGACGGCCAGAACCGGATCTGCACACATAAATTGGCCAACACAATAAAAACCAAGGAGGCATATTGATAAATGAGGGTATAAGCACTTTCAGACTGATTTAGATTAAAAAACCAGATGGCACTTGCGCCAATAATTGAGGTAGGTAAGAGTAAATCAAACACAGGTAAATTGCGGTAAGAGTGATACATCCAGATCGTGATCAGTACGATCAGAATGGTATAGCTAATTTTGGTCAAAATGAGCAAATTGAGAATATCATGCAGCACCAGAATATCGGCGAGGGTATAAGAGGCATATGCCAGCTGTGCGAATAAATTGACCTGTAATAGGTATTTTAAAGTGAGCTTCTTTTGATGGGCATAGTAGGCCGGTTTTAGAGGCGCAGGAATACGAACAAGCGGATCTTGAAGAGCCTCCTGAATCAGGGTACGTGATTCTTTTTCGTTATCATGCGGCATGCAGCCTTCCCAAATTAAAATATATAAAAATGAATAAGATGAAATTTATATATAGTTGTATAAAAAATATTCTATTCTTTTGTTGGATATTTTAAAAGTGGAAGAATCAAATTTATTTTATAAAATGAAATCCCCGATTAGTGCATTCTAAGGATGATCCTAGCTTATAGAACAGACTAATGATCCAGCTTTAATTCGCCGTTGACTGGGCTGGTTGAGTGTCTGGCTTAAATACATTCCAGGGATTTTCTGTCGCAGGCTTGGGCTTATTCAGCATATCTGGATGATAGACCTCAATCCGGTTTCGGCCAGACTTCTTGGCCTGATACAAGGCAATATCGGCTTGTTTGATCAGGTCTTCCAGGGGTTGGGTATGGGATTCCAGTTCTGCTACACCGATCGAAATGGTGAACCGGATGGCATGATTGGGTTCGACATAAATGTACTGCTTTTGAATTGCACAACGAATTCGTTCTGCAATCACCCAGCTGTCTTGCAGCTGAGTATCTTCTAGGAGGGCGATAAATTCCTCCCCACCAAAACGTGCCAGTACATCGCTATGCCGCATTTCTTTACGGGTCACCTCAGCAATCAGTTGTAGCACCCGATCACCGACATCATGCCCATAGCTATCATTAATATTTTTAAAATGATCCACATCAAACATCAACAGGCAGCTACTGGCATGTTTAGGCCATTGATGAATAGAGCGTTCAGCCATATCGACAAAATGGCGACGGTTGTAGAGCTGGGTCAAATCATCGGTATGGGCCAGATTCTTTAAGGTTTGATAGTTCCATTCATCAAGCAGGGAGCGCAAAAAAGAACGCCGCACATTTAGAATATTATTCCAGTTAATATAAATACTAAAAAACCACAGTGGACTAAAGACCACGCTAAAAATAAAGGCTTGAGAAGCACTCATGAACTGGGATACCCCAAGCATGATAAACAGGGCGATCAAGATGGAGCAATAGACCGCGACTTTAAACTGGGTCTGTATACAGAGATTGGCGATGAGAATAAAGATCGCAGAGGCGTAAATATAGGTGGCAACATGGGGACTGGTTGAAAGCGCGAGTAAGCCAATCCAGGCCGCTGCAGCCACAGTGGTGCCTATCGGCAAGATTCTGTCCAGAATCTGAATATTTTTATGTTTTTTAAACAGGTAATAACAGCAAAACATGGCGCCCAGAACCAGAACGACGCGCATCAGACCAGAAATAAAAAACATGTCTGGAATAATCAGAATATCGGCAAAGAAATACAGTAAAAAGGCAATTTGCGCCAGATAGTTAATTTGACGCAAGTTATGATGACTATGCGTATAGACATAATCATGAAAATACTGCTGAAACGGGGCAGGAATACGGGCATGAGGATCTGTTAGCGCCTGTTCAATCAGCTGACGGTTCTGCAGATCACATTCAGATAATTTCAGTGATTTATCGGTCGTCGAATTTTGAAAAGATACATTCGCCGTTGAATATATATTCTCATTCTGAGCAGACATGTCCTGGTCCAGTGTTATTTTTATAGGTGCCTATTATGCCGTGGTTGAGTAAAAAATAACCTCCCAAAAATTGGGTATCCGGGAAGTTTTTAAAGCTAAAACGTAACAAAATTTGTGTTTTGTAAAATTGAAAGTGATTGAAATACATGAATAATCATCTTATTCATTGGGATATTTGGTTGTTATGGATTCGTTTCACGTGAAACATAAATGACATTCCTGATCTTCAGTTTATTTAAACTCATAACTCCATGTGCCTAAATCATGATTGCCTTGCTAAAACTTAATTTTGGGGGCTTTGGATACAAATCCCATCTGCCTTTCAGGATTTAAATTAATGAGACTAGTGAGGAGTTTTATACGTATCTAAATATTTCCAGGGATAGATTTTGCCCATAGACCCTGTACATTGTCCTGAACAGAGAGGCATCTTGAATCGGTCAAATGCATGTCTCACCCACTCAAAAGTAGAATGAAAATGCCGAGGTAAGCTCAGCCATGTCGAATAATAGTGATATTGAACTGTCGAATTCCGATGATTGTGAAAAGTATGTGAATCAGTTTATTCAGGAGTTTCCTTTACGTCGCGCGGAAATCGGACAGGGCACCGTGATTAAACGTGCCTTGCCAAGCAGACATAAGCGCATGATTGGTGCCTGGTGTTTTCTGGATCATGCGGGTCCGGCCATTTTCCCGCAAGGAGATGGTCTGGATATCGGACCACATCCGCACATTGGTCTGCAGACCTTTACATGGATGATCGAAGGCAGCATGATGCACAATGACAGTCTGGGAAATCAGCAGTTGATTCGTCCCAAGCAGGTCAATCTGATGACCTCGGGTTATGGCATTTCACATACCGAAGTCTCTCCTGAAAGTGAGACACATATGCATGCAGCACAGTTATGGATTGCCTTGCCGGATGACAAGATCAATATGGCACCAGGTTTTGAACATTATCCTGAATTGCCGGTCGTCAATGAGCAAGGCATTGAATTTACCGTGCTGGTCGGAGAATATTTAAAAACGAGATCACCGGTTAAAGTACATAGCGAACTACTCGGAGTAGACCTGTATGCAGCTCAAAGTACTAGTGCGCGCTTGCCTCTGAATCCGAAATTTGAATATGGCTTTATGGTGCTTGAGGGGACGGCCAGTATAAATGGGCATGAACTAAATGAAGATAATATGCTGATCCTGGAGCCCGGCTTACAGCAGGTCAATGCTGAAGTTCATGCCGGGAGCCGGGTGCTATTGATTGGTGGGGAGCCATTTGAAAGCCCGATTTTACTGTGGTGGAATTTGGTCGGGCGCACGACAGAGGAACTTAAAATTGCGCGGGAACAATGGATTGAAGGTCATGAACGTTTTGGTTCCATTCCTGCCTATGATGGACCACGTTTAGAAGCGCCCGCATTTCCAGACCAGATGCGGGCTTCCCGATAAATGCTAAAAATGATGGGAATATGGAACGCTGTCTGAGTTGAACTCAAATAATGAATCTGCAACATAGGATACATATCATTACAGTCATCAAAAAATGAGCTAGAGTCTGCTGCTTTTTGCTATGCTCAGTGGGCAAAAACAATAAAATCATGAGTCTAATATGCGTGTTTTACATCATCTCGAACAATCACGATCATTTCGTATCCTGTGGGCCATGGAAGAATTAGGACTGGATTACGAGGTTAAATACTATAAACGTCAGCCCAACCTTTCTGCGCCACCGGCCTTAAAACAGATCCATCCGTTGGGCAAAGCCCCGATTCTGGTCGATCAGGGTCAGGTACTGGCAGAATCTGCGGCGATCCTGGAATATTTGCAGGAAACTTATGATGAAAAGCAGCAGTTTCGCCCAGAAGATATTGCCGACAAGGCCCAGTACCGTTACTGGATGCATTATGCGGAAGGCTCGTTAATGCCGCTGCTGGTGATGCAACTGGTAATGACCACAGTGCCTAAACATACGCCTTTGCTGATTCGACCTGTGGCCAAGAAAATCTGTGATGGGGTGAAAAAGCAATTTGTACAGAGCCGTTTAAAAGATCATATCCAGTTTCTGGAAAGCTATTTGAGTGAGCATGATTATTTTGCCGGGCATTTCAGTTTTGCCGATATTCAGATGAGTTTTCCTTTGGAGGCCATGCAGAGCCGGACGGGTCAAAGCTATCCAGCGATTCAAGCCTATCTTAAACGGGTGTCGCAACGTGCTGCCTATGCGCGTGCACTGTCCAAAGAAAAACAGATCAGCTCTTAAACGCTTAAAAGAAAAGGTGCCGATGGCACCTTTTTTGATGGTTATATTACTCTGGAAAGCTGAGACGTTCTTTAGGGAAAACTACCTTAAAAATAGAACCCTGGTTTTCCTTGGACTCAATTTCCAGATGTGCCTGATGCTGCATCAGCACATGTTTAACAATTGCCAATCCCAAACCGGTACCACCAGTCCGGCGGCTGCGGTCTGAATCGATGCGGTAAAAACGCTCAGTCAGTCGTGGCAGATGTTTGGGATCAATACCGATGCCGTTATCTTGCACCACAAAATAGGCCGATTCACCGTCATCATGCCAGCCGATGGTGATGGTACCGCCTTTAGGCGTGTACTTGATGGCATTGGTGATCAGATTACTAAAAGCGCTGGCCAGTTCCATATCTGAACCGATCAGATCGCAATGACTGTCAATGTCCAGATTCAGGGTATGACCATAATCAATATTATAGGCCTGGGCATCATCGAATAGCTGGTTCATCAGACTCGGCATTTCAATGATCTGGTTTTTGGCAATATTCTTATCATTTTCCAGACGTGACAGCAGCAGCAGGTCGTTGACCAGAGCATTCATGCGTCGGGTTTGCGACTGCATCTGATCAAAAGCGCGTTTCCAGCGTGGATTAATATCTTCCTGATCGGTAAAGGTTTCAATATAACCGCTGAGTACGGTCAAAGGAGTGCGCAGTTCATGTGAAATATTGTCGACAAAATCCTTTCGCATCTGTTCCAGATTGTGCATCCGGGTCACATCATAAGCGACCAGTACCCGACTTTCTCCGCCAAAACGGGTCATTTTGACCTGCACATAATGGTCTTCAAACAGCGAAGAACGCATTTTCAGGCCGTCCGGGGATTCATCAATATGGTGATAGTATTCGATAAAGCTTGGTTGGCGTAACAAGGTCAGGATATTACGGCGACGGTCATCACTGGAGATTCCGAGCAGACGTTCGGCTGCCGGATTCCACCATTCAATCTGCTGGTTTTCATCAAGTAGTACCACGGCTTCTTGCAAGGCCACCAGCGAAGATTGTGCACGATCAATCAGTTCGACCATTTCTGCCTGAACAATCCGTTCCTGACGTTGGGCGCGATAAACATTGAAAAGCAGTGCACCCCAAATTCCGCCAATATTAGGCGGAACATCATAGGGGCGATTGGAAATCCATTCATTGACCAGATATAAGGAACGCATTTGGGTCGCAAAGAACGCCACGAAGGCAATTACGATACAAATCCAGAAATACCCAATCCCAAAACCGATAAAGCTGGCGATAATCAGGAAAAAAGCCAGTAAGCGTAAATCCTGCTTCGCAAAATCCCATAAACTGCTGTAACGGATTCTTTTATGTTCGCGTGCCAGTTCGGGGACAGGGTAGGGTTCATACATAAAACAAGATTTACCTTAAAAGATATTAACCTAAAGCGACATCTGAACGGGTCGAAAAGCGATAGCCCGTTCCGCGAACGGTCTGTACAAAACGGTCTACACCATAAGGTTCCAGCACTTTACGCAAACGGCGGATATGCACATCGATGGTCCGGTCTTCAATATAGACGTTACCGCCCCACACCTGATCCAGCAATTGCGCACGGGTATAGGCACGTTCCGGATGGGTCATAAAGAATGCCAGCAAACGGTATTCAGTCGGCCCCATTTCCAGAATGTTATTACCAAAATTCACCCGCTGGCTGACCGGATCCAGAATCAGGCCATTGGCATCAATGGTTTTTTCACCGCTTAGGGCATTGGCGCGGCGCAGTACCGCCTTAATCCGCGAGACCAGTTCCCGCGTCGAGAATGGTTTGGTCATGTAGTCATCGGCACCGGCATCCAGACCTTGTACCTTGTGGTCTTCTTCACCGCGCGCTGTGAGCATGATCACCGGAATTTCTGACAGGCTTTCATCACGTTTCAGACGACGACACAGGTCCACACCGCTGACACCACCCGGCATCATCCAGTCCAGCAAAATCAGTGCCGGACGCTGATCCACAATCATCTGATGCGCCTGCTTGGCATCTTCTGCCTGTAAGCACTGAAAACCGGCCATATCCAGAGAGGTATGGATCATTTCCCGAATCGGGAGCTCGTCATCGACGATTAATATGTAGTCATCTTTCACAACGCAATACCCTATTTCATGTAAACGGTGAACCGTTTTATATTTATGACAGGCTTATTACAAAGACTAATTATGACAGTATCATTGCAGAAAGGGAAAAACTGCTGAAATTCGCAAAGATTTGTGACAAATATAGCGCAGAAACTTGTTAAAAAATCATAAATTAATTTTACTCATTTCCGTAGTACAGCATAAATCTTCAACTCACTGGTAAATGCAGGAAAGCCTATTAAGCACAGGATTTAACAGCTATTTTTTCTCGGAAAATGACTCGAGCAGCGCCAAAAAAACCACACTACAAGACGATAAAACTTCCTCAAGCGAATGCTTAAAACCGCTCATCACCCAACGAATGGCAATTTGGGTGACATAGCCATTTAAACCGGTCGACACCAGGGAAATTTCCTGCTCGCTGCGATTTAACTGAGGCATCATCAACATGACAAAGGCATGAATCATGCGGTCGAAACGTGACATGGTTTCATGAATAGTGGCCTGATTATGCAGCTCCTGTACCAGCATGGCATCGATATAAATGATCCGTGCCATACGTGGATTGTCACGCAGGGTAGTGAGCAGCGCACTCAAACCGGCTTCGATCATTTTTTTCGGATCGGTCGATGCCTGCATCATGGCCTGCATGACATTCTGTTGCAGTTCATCAATCAGTTTTAAGAAAATGGTCTGAAACAGATCTTCGCTTTTCTTGAAGGATTCATAAAAATAACGTTCGGTTAGTTTGGCTTCATTACAGATATCTTTGACGGTAACTGAAAAAAAACCATAACTGCCATAGGCTTCAATTCCGGCTTCGATCAGTTTTTCACGACGTGCCTGCTGCCGTTCAGCCATTGACAGGCCTTTAAACTGACGTTCCTTAGTTTTGGAGGGTCGTGATTTTGCTGCTGAGTCGATTGAATCGGTCATAAGGCCTGTGTGCTCATCGGCATGAAGATTTTAAATATCTTAGCAATAAATCACGCTTAGACCTATATGGAAATGCTGCCCTGAAATTTGGCCTCTAAGGACATGGGATAATTATTGACAATCTATATTGTCAAAACTATATTGAGGATCTGTACTAGCTCCTGAAACAACAGAACAAGATCCTGCTGTCATGGAATGGCAGTTCTTTACATAAGGAAATTGAATGAAAAATTTTAAAAATAAAGTCGCTGCGATTACCGGTGCAGGTTCGGGTATTGGCCAGCAACTGGCAATATTACTGGCCCAGCAGGGTTGTCACTTGGCGCTGAGTGATATCAATGAACAAGGTCTGGCACAAACGCTTGAATTGCTCAAAGAGAGTGATGTTCGTGTGACTATCCAGAAAGTGAATGTGGCTGAACTGGAGCAGGTGCGTAATTGGGCGGCACAGGTCGAACAGGATCATGGCAGTGTCAATATGATCTTTAACAATGCCGGCGTTGCACTGGGTTCAACCGTTGAAGGGGCATCTTATGAAGAACTGGAATGGATTGTCGGAATCAATTTCTGGGGTGTAGTTTACGGAACCAAAGAATTCTTACCTTTGATCAAGAAAACTGGCGATGGTCATATCATCAATATTTCCAGCCTGTTTGGTCTGACCGCTCAACCGACCCAGTCTGCTTATAATGCGACCAAGTTTGCGGTACGTGGTTTTACTGAATCCTTGCGTCAGGAACTGGATCTAGAAAATTGTGGAGTGAGTGCACTGTGTGTACATCCGGGCGGTATCCGCACCAACATTGCTAATGCGGCAAAAATGAATAACAGCCTGCTGACTTTAGGTATGAATCCGGAAAAATCAGCCCGTAATTTTAATAAATTATTGCGTTGTCCACCTGCAGAAGCTGCCCGTCAAATTCTGGAGGCGGTACAGAAGGACAAGCGCCGTCTGCTGATCGGTAATGATGCCAAAGCAATTGATCTGATTCAGCGAATCTTGCCAACCGGTTATCAGCATGTCACTGCACTGGCGACCCAGTTTGGCAAAAAGAAGAAAAAGTCTGCTTAAGAAATTGCAAAACAGACCCGCGAAAGCGGGTTTTTTTATCGCTGTGATAGGGGCTAATTTTTTGCAAATGAGAGTATTAACTCCTGTAATGCTTTAGGCACGTAAAAAAACCTGCATCTAAATCAACGCTTCAACCGTTTTTTTCTTCCAGACCAACTGGTAATACAGTCCCTGCAAAATACACAGGCTGACAAAGGCCAACGCGTAGGCATACCAGATACCTTCCAGACCCCACCACCGGCTAAACAGATAAGCGGCGGGAACTTCAATACAGAGAATGGCAAAAATATTAATCAGCATTGGCATGGTCACCGTTCCACTTGAACGCATGATCGAAGCAAAAATGGCACTGGCACCAAAGAACAGAATCGACCACAGCACAATAAACAGCAGTTGTTGTCCCAGTACTACAACCTTAGGATCGGTAATAAATAAGGCCATCAAATATTTGGAGAACAAATAAGCCAGAATCACCAGACCGCCGGTAAACAGGATATTCATACTCAGCGCAGTCCGGGTAACTTTATTGAGCAGATCCGATTTACCTGCGCCAATCGCTTGAGCACCAAATACAGACGCGGCAATCGCAATCGACAAAGCGGGAAATTGAATATAATTTAAGACCTGATTGACCGCACCATAAGCGGCTGTTGCTTCTGCGCCATAACGATTGACCAGCCCGACAATCACCAGTCCGGCAACTGAAGTCGTGACCATTTGTACCCCAGTCGGAACCCCCAGTTTCAAGATCATTCTGCTCAACTGTGGCTGATGACGAATATTTTTTAATAAAGCCCAGTCGAGCTTGAGCGGGTGCTGTCTATAGTTCAAATACAGGATTAAAAACAACAGGACCGCCAGATTTCCCAGAATGGTGGCAATCGCCGGCGAGATAATGCCCATTTTAGGAAAGCCAAAATAACCGGCAATCAGGACCGGTGTCACCACTAAACCCACCCCAATGGTAAGTGCGGAAGCAAACAGGGGGGTGGTACTATCCCCAACGCCACGCAAGATGGAGGTATAAATAATATAGATAAAAATTAAGGGACTACCCGCCAGCATCCATTGTACATAGGGCAAGGACAAATGCATTACATCAGGATCTGTGCCAAGGGCCAAAAGAATATTCTCAGCAAAAATTACCCCGAAAAGCGCAATCAAACTTCCGCCAATCAAGGTCATAAATAAAGTTGAACCGACCACACAGCGCACTTTTTCTATATTTTTTCCACCCCAAGCCTGTCCAATCAATACGGTAGAACCGGCAGATAAACCAATCACAAAGGCCATCAGACAAAACAGGATCGGGAAAAAAACGGCAACAGCAGCAATCGCATTCACTCCGAGCATTTGTCCCACAAAAACCGTATTGATCGTGCCGGAGAGACTTTGCAGGATATTGGTCGCAATTAATGGCAGCAGAAACACCAGAAAGGCTTTCCATAAATTCTGTTGATGAATCAGTGAGTGCTGTGCCATGCGACATCCTGTGATTGAATTATCATCTATTTATTGATGCAGCTATTATTCGGCAGAATGTAAAAAAAAGCCTTAGCTTTTAAGTAACTAAGGCATTTATTTTATGAGATTTTTAGTTAAAAAAATCAGTTAAACCTTTGAAAGAATTTGACCTGCCTGAATCAAGGTTTGTTCTTTTTTTGCAAAGCAAAACCTGAGCAAGCGTAAATCTGTAGGAGGATGCTGGTAGAACGCAGAGACTGGAATCGCGACAATCCCATGTTGTTCTGCCAGAAAATGGCACATGGATAAATCATCGAGCTCAGGCCGAATCTCTGAATAATCTAAGTTCTGGAAATAAGTCCCTTGAGAAGGTGTCCATTTAAAGCGTGACGTTTCAATGGATGAGTTAAATAAATCCCGTTTGTTTTGATAGAAAGAGGACAGTTCAGGTATATGCTCAGGATGCAGTTGCATATATTCCGCTAAGGCAACCTGAACGGGCGTCACACCACAGAAACTGGCAAACTGATAAATCTGTCTGAACATTTTCATCAGTGCGGGTGCAGCAATACAAAATCCGATTTTCCAGCCAGTGACATGGAAGGTTTTACCAAAAGAACCAATCACAAAACTCCGCTCACGAAGTTCTGGAAATGACCAGGCCGAATAGTGCTGAACGCCGTCAAAAACCAGATGTTCGTAGACTTCATCGGACAGCACCACAATATTGCGCTCGCGAATCAGCTCGATCAGTTGCTGCCAGTCTGCCTTGGACCAGACACTACCACTCGGGTTATGTGGCGTATTCACAACAATCATGCGGGTGCGGTCATTAATGGCATCTTTGACCTGATTCCAGTCCACAGAAAAATCAGGATGCTGCAAAGCAATATGTACTGGCTTTGCCCCGACCAGTTGTACCGCAGGGCCATAACTGTCATAGCTGGGATCGAAAATAATGACTTCTTCCCCGGCACGTACCGTGGCTTGAATGGCACAAAAAATCGCAATTGTCGCCCCAGGGGTAATCGTGATTTCCTCGACAGGGTCAATAATCAGTTGATCACGTTGCTGATAGAGATCTGCCACCAGACTTCGCAAGACTGGCAGACCATCTCCTGGTGCGTACTGGTTAAATCCATTCTGGCTGGCCCGGTTTAAAGCTTCAATCAAGGCAGGAGGCGCTGCAAAGTCCGGAAATCCTTGAGAAAGATTCAAGGCTCCGAGTTTTTGTGCCAAGGCCGACATGGTACTAAAAATGGTCACGCCCAAATCGGGTAATTTAGAAGGGAGTTCCAGCATGTCCTTGGCCTTGAAGAATGAGATCTGAATGAGTGTAGCAGCAAGTTCCGTATAGGATAATCGGAAAAATAGGGAATATTGAGCAATATTTTTAATTAAGATGTACCACATGCAATTTAAGATTTTTAATTGAAGGGCCATAAATTAAAGGCCTAATTATGTGAAATGCATCGTGAACTGGACGAAATGGATAACTTTTCCTAAAATCTGCCGCACAATAATAAAGCTTAAAATTATAACTATAAAATGCCAAAACCTATCCATATGCTGGTGGAGCAGCTCGGGCTTAAGCGACAGCATCGTGCGCTACATTTACAGTTTTCACATCCTCCTTTAAATCATCAGGTTTTGATTCAGCGTATTGAGGGTCAGCATCAGATCAATCAAGGCCTGCAGGCTGAACTGATCTGTCTTTCCACTCATGCTCATATTGCCTTGAAACAGTTTATCGGCTGTCGGGTGGCCATTGATCAGGTCACAGACCGGGGTGAACTTTTCCGGACTACGGGCATTATTACTGCAGCCAGTCAAGGGCAGAATGATGGAGCTTTGACCCTGTATAAATTGACGCTAAATGATCCGACTGCACTCTGGCAGAAGCGCCGTAACAGTCGGGTTTTTATGAATAAGACGGTGCGCGAGATCAGTGAAATCCTGTTCAGTGAATGGCAAAACAGAAGTGTATTATTCGCGGCCAGTCTCAGCCTGGATTTGACAGGACTCAGCCGGGACTATGATGTCCGGCCTTTTGTGATGCAGTCGAATGAATCGGATTATGATTTTCTGACCCGTTTATGGCGTAGCGAAGGAATTAACTGGCTGATCGATGAAAAGCAATTAACCGTGCCTGTATCAGCCAGCGAGATTCAAGCTCAGCTTTTAAAACTGATAGATCATTCCCAATATTTTTCAGCTTTAAAACGCCGCTCCATCCGGTTTCATCGCAGTCATGCCACCGAACAGCTCGACACGCTGAACAGTCTGATTGCGGTACGTCAGCTCAATCCGAATAGTACCCAAACCCAGCGCTGGCATGCCCAGCAACTTGCCCAGGATCAAAGCCAGCCTTTATTCAGTAATCATCAGCAAAGTGATATCCATGCAAATGCCACTCTTCAGCTTGAAGATGCGTGGAACATCAGTCCGGCTTGGACCGGCGACTTAAATCATGAGGATCAGGTGACAGCATCTGGTATAGCCCAACTGGATCGACTCAATCAGCAGCTCAGTGACTATCATGCTTTGCAGTCTAAATATTTTAAAGCCAGTAGCAGCGTACGAGATGCTCAGGTTGGATACTGGTTTGAACTGCAACAGCATCCTGAAATTGATCAGCATCCTGCCCATCAACGTGAATTTCTGATTTTAGCTAAGCGGTTTTATAACCAGAACAATTTACCCAAAGATATCTTATCTCAGCTGGACAGTTTGCTTGAGAAGAGCGGCTGGCAGATGACACAGGAGGAACGACAGGCCAATGAACTACAGATGGTGCGCCGTGAAATCCAGGTTGTTCCTGAGTACCACCCCTTCATTCATCGGCCTGCTGCATATCCGCAACGGGCTCGAGTGGTCGGACCTGAAGGTGAAACGATTCATGTCGATGCATGGGGGCGGGTGAAAGTTCGTTTTCTGTTTACCCGGAGTGAGGATCATCAGCATGATGGCGGCGCAGGTAGCAATGACAATGATAGCGATTCTGCTTGGGTGGATGTTTTGACCCCTTGGGCGGGTGAGGGTTATGGCATCAGGTTGCATCCGCGAATTGGCGAAATTGTAGTGATTGACTTCTTTGAAGGTGATATCGACCGGCCCTTTGTGGTGGGACGGATTCATGAAGCAGAACGGCATCCGACCATGTTTGATGCAAAAGGAGAACTTCCTGCGACCAAAAAACTCAGTGGCATCCGTTCTCAGGAGGTCGATGGGGATGGCTTTAACCAGTTGCGTTTCGATGATACCCCTGAACAGATTAGTGCGCAGCTGCAAAGTAGTCATGCAGCCAGTCAGCTCAATCTGGGAAATCTAAGCCATCCTAAAGAAAGTGAAAGCAGCGAAGGTCGAGGAGAAGGTTTTGAACTAAGGACAGACCAGTGGGGTGCCATACGTGCAGGAAAAGGCTTATTAATCTCCACTTATCGGCAAGATTCAGCAGCAGGCAATCACCTGGATGCGAGTCGTGCCAAAGAGCAGATTGAATCGAATCTCGATCATAGTAAAGCCTTGAGTGATATTGCTGAACAACAGCAGACTGATCCGCTGCAATTTTTTGATAGTTTAAAACAGTTTCTGAGTCAGATTGAAGCTGAAGATCAAGCCAAGGCCATCACATTTAAACAGGCCGTGATGTTATTAACTGCCCCCCAAACGATTGCACTGAGCACAAATGAAAATATTCATTTATCCGCTGATCAGCAAATCAATCAGAGTGCCGGGAATAATATTCATTTATCCACACAGAAATCTTTAGTTGCTCATGCACAGGACAAGATCAGTTTATTTGCTGCTCAAGAGGGTGCGAGTCTCTATGCTGCTCAAGGAAAAATTGAACTACAAGCCCAAGATGACGCAATTGAAGCGATCGCCCGCAAGGTAATCAAGCTTATTTCGACTGAAGACAAGATCGAAATCACCAGTCCGAAGGAGATTGTACTGACCGCTGGAGGGTCTCAAATTAAAATCAATGGGGGTGGAGTGGTGGTCACAACTGGTGGGAAATTTGAGTGTAAGGCAGGGCAGCATCTGTTTGCGAAAGGTCAAAATATTATTGAATCAAAAATAAATCTTCCAAAAATGAAAACATTATTTAGTAATAAAATTAACTATCAGTGGACTAACCAGTCTACAGGAGAAAAAGAAATTTTTATTCTAAATAAGTTGGATGGGAACTTAATTAAAACCAAGAAGTCTGTATTAAATGAAAATAATCAATTAAGTACATTGAGATTCTATACCTCTCAACCCACAGATTTCGTGGCTTTAGGATTTAATTCTTTACAAACTCATCTCATTCAAGACTTAGATAATGAAAGTATTGATGAACTATTGAATGAGATAGAAGAAAGGGATTTAGAGGATGATGTATATACTGAAGAGGATGTCGAATGATGGGCAATTTAGTTACCATAACATCAAAAATTTATGATGCTTCAGGAAAATATGTCATTAATTTAAAAGTTAAATCACGCTATAAAGGTTCATCGAGAGAAAACACAAATAAAACAGATAAAGATGGTTTATTTATATTTCAGGGTTCACCAAATCGAACTGTGGAAATTTTAGCTAAGCCACCCAATACGGAAAATTATATCGTTATTAAAACGATTGATTCTTCAATTATTTCTTCTAGAAAGAATCCTGTAAAAGTATCCTTGCCTAAAAGTATAGAGGAGTATCATAAAGAAAAAGTGATGCCTACTACAAAAGGTATAGTTACGACTTTATTTAAAATAATAGACTGCAATGAGAAAATATTAACGAGTTTCCCGGTAAAATCTCGCCCTAAAGGAAAACAAAGTTCATTTGAACGTCATACTAATGAGCAGGGCATTGTAGAGGTGGTATCTTCACCTAATCGAGATATTGAAATTCTAGTTTTGACTTCAAATGATGAGTTTGCTCTAAAAGGTGCTGTTAACTCTAAGAATGGCTCTCAAATACCAAAAATAATTAAACTAGATGAACCCTATGAAAGCTTTAAAAGTGAATCAAATATCCAGATCGTAGATAGAGAGGGAAATAATTATATTGTTGAAAATACAAAAGTTGAAATATTCTATTTAGAAAGGGGGCGAAAGGAGATTATAAATACTTCTAATGGGAAATTTTCATTTCTAAGCATGATTGGGGAAAAAATACAGATCACGGTATTTAAACCTGATGGAACGCCTTTAAAATCTGAAAATTATCTAGCCAAAAGGATGAGAGAAAGTTTAATTAGATTAACCTTGGATGTGGATGTAATTAAGGGAGATACGGTAGAAGGTAAACCTAGTGTTGAGAAAAAAATTGATGAAAAAATTCTCATTACTATGGAGCAAATGCAAAAAATGTGGCCCGGAGTGTCCAGTGAGAAAATGCAACCTATCATGGATGAATTGAATAAAAACTTACAAACTTATAAATTAGATACACGATTAAGACAAGCACATTTTTTTGGACAAATTTTTGGTGAAATAGGAGTTAAATTTATTTTACGTGAAGATATATCAAATTATACAGCCAAGAATTTAATAGCTTTGTCTTCCTACTATAAAAAACGTCCAAAAGAAGCTGAAAAGGATGCAAAGTTATCACCTAAAAATTTAAAAATTAAGACTATTACGAATAAATGGTACATGGATAAAAATAGATCACCTAATTTAAGATTAGGAAATATTTATGAGGGGGATGGTTATAAATTCTTAGGAAGAGGTCTAAAACAAACTACTGGCAGATATAATTATTCAGTATTAACTGAGATGTATCCGAGAGTATGGCCTAATGATGGAAATCCAAATTTCACAGAAGATCCTCAATTACTTGAACAGTCAAAATATGCTGCTAGATCAGCAATAATATTTTGGTTAGATAAAAAATTATATCAAATTGCAGATAAGGGAGAGGATGAAAATCATATTGATAAAATTACAAGAGTGATTAATCTATATGCTCCAAATAAAGAACAAAGAAAATTATATTTTAAAAAGGCACGTAGGATTTTTATATAGGTAATTATATGGGTAAAATTATTTTTGGTTTTTTATTATGTATTTTTTCTACAATTTCTTTATCTTCAAATAATGATAAATGTAGTGGTTATCAAAAATATACTTTAAGTGTTTTTGAAAAAAATGATATAACTTTTTTATCTAAAAATTGTGTAATTGATCCTCAGACACAATATGTTAAAAATTTTTTTGAACTCCAAAAGGAAAAAATATTTATTAACAAGTTATATGGGAGAATTGGAAATGGTTCTGGTGTTGAATTAAAAGCTGTAAGTATTTATAGGAAGTCTAAAGAACCAATCTTGATTACCTTGTATACTGAAAACTACTGTTGTTATCCTCAACCTTCTGGAATTTTATATACTGTTGAATTGCACAAAATAACTAAGAAAGATAAAAAGATTGTTTTAAAGTCAATAACGAATATTTTAGGAGATAATTCTTCAGGATTAGAAGGAGTCTCAGATGATTATTTGCATTATGAATTAAAAAATATTTCTTTAATAAAAGAATGGTTAGATAAAAATTACTATTAACACTGGTGATAATATAACCTCAATTATGGATAAGGATTTTTTTTATAAATAAATATACCTTATCCATAGCTTATATTGATTTTATCAAGTTTTTAGAAGCAATTACTAAATAATTATAATTGCTTCTATATAGTATAGTTTACCCTTCCAAAACCTCTTCCAGCAACTCCTCACTCGGTGCAAAGTAATAGGCACCATCTAGAGGTGTTACGAAATGAAGCAGACGATCATGAATTCCATCGCCAGAGGTACCAAAAATACGTTCTAACATAGCATCGATAATCGTAAGGTCTTTGGTGTAGGCAATAAAGAATAGACCCTGGTCACCACGTCCATCACCATAAGGCAGAGAATGACGTAGGATTTCCATTTCTTCGCCTTCTTCATCTTCCACTACAGTACGTGACACGTGCGCATTTTCAGGTTTGACTTCATCATCCAGCTCAATCGATTCAAGCTTGGTACGACCCATAACCTGTTCCTGAGTATCAACTTTTAGCTTTTTCCATTTTTCCAGGTTATGCGCGTAACGCTGGGCAAAAATAAATGAACCATCTTGGAAAATACCTGAATCTTCACCTAATAATGCGACTTCAGCACGATCATCCGGGAATTGCGGATTTTCAGTTCCATCAATAAAGCCAGTAATGTCACGACCATCAAAATATCGGAAGCACACTCGCTCATCCAGCACTTGAACCTGGTCCTGAATGCCTTCAAAAAAAGCCTGACTGAGTGCAAAGCAGATATCAGCCCGAGCACTGGCAATATGAATTAACATATCTGCTGGAACAGCCGGCATTTCAAATGAACCATGAATAGGTTCAAGCTGTTTAAATCCTGCCGGACTTTGCGAATATAGGGTTGACCAGAGTTCATGACCAAAGGCCACCGCTGTTTTAATTTGGGCTTGAGGATGTTGCGTGATCAGGCGATCACGAGAAGTAAAAAGATGTTCGAGTTGTTTTTTTAATTTTTCAATACTCAAATCTTTAAGACGTAACACAATAAAGCGAGCATGATCTGAAGGAAGTGGCAAGATTACCGATTGGGCTGTCATTCATGGCTCCTGTAAGGATAGATCCTGTTTTTAATGTACATATTGTGCCTGAAGCTAGACAGAGTGAATAGTACAGTGCCTTATATTTAAGCAGGTTTTTAGCCTGATTTTATTGGAAAATTCATATAATATTGGGTGAGTTTTGCTGAGTGAAATTTTCATGTCCTATCAAATGTGGTTTGCTTATATGCTGGCCTGCTGGGTGATTAGTGTGTCTCCGGGCGCAGGAGCGATTGCTTCCATGTCGAGTGGACTGAATTATGGTTTTCGGCATGGTTACTGGAATGCGCTGGGCCTGCAACTGGCATTATTGGTACAGATTGCAGTGGTTGCGGCAGGCGTGGGAGTTTTGTTTGCGACAACCCCATGGGCATTTTTAGTGGTGAAATGGTTTGGTGTCGGCTATTTATTGTATTTGGCTATTTTGCAATGGAAAGCACCTGTACAATCTATCGAAATTAAACATGAATTGGCGCGAAAATCGAGAGGGAAACTGGTACTGCATGGTTTCTTGGTTAATATCACTAATCCTAAAGCCATCGTATTTTTACTGGCCGTCTTGCCGCAATTTCTGGATTTGTCTAAGCCACAATGGATTCAGTATTTGATTATGGCTGCGACAATGGTGACGATTGATCTGATTGTGATGGCGGGTTATACCGGATTGGCTGCTAAAGTTTTAAGGCTGCTTAGATCGCCGAAACAACAAAAAGTCATGAACCGGACTTTTGCCGGGTTATTTGCCGGCGCTGCATTTTTATTGAGTTTGGTGCATCAATAAAGAGTCTTTGCTCTCTCCTTAAAGGAGAGAGGCGGAATAGATCATTAGAAAATCATAATGATTTAAAAGAAAGATTAATTCAGCTTTTTAAACTTCTGCACACAGAAGATCAGTGCAAATAGCACCGCCATGGTCAGTACAATGGTTAAACCAGTCGAAGTATTGAGACCGGCACTCGACCATAGGCCCACGGTCACCCCAATTTGCGCAATCACGAATGCCCAGATCACCATTTGTTTGGGTGAGTGTGCAAGGAGTCGTGCGGTCAGGGCAGGGATCACCAGTAATGCCCCCATCAAGAGTGAACCGACTGCTTTCAGCGCAAGCACGGTAAATAATGCCAATAACAACATAAAGATCAGGCGTTGCCATTTGGCATTTACACCTTCACTGACCGCCATGTCCGGATCAATTGCGATTTGAATCTGCGCTTGCCAGCTTTTATAGAGAACGGCTAAGGCCAGAATAATCACGATAGCAAAGGTGGGTAAGTCCGCCCAGGAAATCGTCAGTAGATCACCAAATAGATAGCTGAGAAGTTCCGGTCTTAAACTCGGTAAATGCTGAATGAACAATAGACCTGAGCAAAGCAGTGTTGCTGAACACAGCGCCAGCAAGGCATCATTCGGCAGGCGCGGATCATGCAGTACCCACAAAATCCCTACCAATAATAAGGCAATAAAAGTTACACCCATCCACAGCGGTAAACTTAAAGCCCCAGCAATGGCAACACCGAGTAAAGTACCGTGTGCCATAGTGTCAGCAAAAAATGACATACGTCGCCAGAGCATGAGACAGCCCAATGGGGCAGTCAGAAATACCAATAGCGTACCCATGATCCATGCAGGTAAAAGGAGTTGTAACCAATCCATCATGGTTTAAGCTTCCGGCTCGGGGTGAATATGAGGACGTGAGTCATGCTGACAGGGGGTGGCAGAATCCCCATGTGCGCAATGATCATGATGATGCTGATAGAACACCCGGTTAGTGCCAAAAATTGCCTGGTATTCCGGATGTTGCTGCACGCTTTCTGGCAGGCCGCTACAACAAATATGTTTGTTTAAGCAGACCACACGAGTCGTACCTTGCATCACCCATTGCAGGTCATGTGAAACCATCAGTACGGCACAGCCATATTTTTCCGGCAAGTTACGCACATATTCATACAGTTCAGCTTCGGACTGGATGTCTAGACCCTGCATCGGTTCATCGAGAACTAAAATATCCGGCTGGCGTAATAAGGCGCGGGCCAGTAGCACCCGCTGACGCTCACCGCCAGACAACTGCTGAACTTTAGAATCTTGCAGTTTACTAATGCCGGTATCGCGAATAATTTCGGTTTTAATCTGGGACGGGCATTTTTCTAGTGCCAATAAATCTTTCACTCGTAGCGGCAAGCTATGGGATGGATTGAATTTTTGTGGCACATAAGAAAATTTCAGCTTGCGCGCAGTTTTGATCTCACCTGATTGCGGTTTCAAAATGCCCAGCATGACTTTAATTAAGGTCGATTTACCAGCGCCATTGGGACCGATCAGTGTGACAATTTCTTTCTCTTGTAACGAGAAATCAATGGCTTTTAAGATATCGCGCTCATCGATCTTGACCCAGATCTTGGAGAGCTGAATCAGGGGAGAGGCACTTAAGCTTTGTTGCGGCACTGCTGACAAATTCCTGAAATTTCGATAATGCTGTGATGTGCCGTGAAGTCGTCCGAGCTGGCCAGTGCATCGAGTTGATCGAGCAAGCCCTGAGCCGACGCTTCTTTCACGGCTTTACATTCGGTGCAGATTAAAAAAGCGGCCTGATGACCTTCACGCGGATGGCAACAGGGAATATAGGCATTGATCGAGGTCAGGCGATGAATCAGCCCTTTGCTTAATAAAAAATCCAGAGTGCGATACACCGTTGGTGGTGCTGCAGGACGATCACTGGCATTTTTCATTTGTGCCAGCAGGTCATAGGCACCCATCGGGCCATGCGCATTCAGAATGAGTTCCAGCACTTCTTTACGTAAAGGTGTAAGGCGTGCGCCGCTTGCTGCACAAAGACTTTCCGCTTCAGCAAGACGTTGTGCGACATTGGGATGGTCGTGCACGCCGTGCAATGCGTTGTGGTGTTCGTGCGAACAGGAACCCATAGTTCACCTCAAGTGCGAAACTGAAAATTAATAGATTTCAAATCTTAACATGAAGCGTTCTGAGTTTCGATTGGGCATAGGTATTTTTGTATTTTTGTTATATTATAACACTTCCTGATTTTATCGTTTTTAAGTGATTTCTACTCATGTTCCGTCTCCTTGCAATCAGTCTGCTGGCATTGTTCAGTACACTCAGTTGGTCACAAAGTCTGGTGGTGTCTACGCAGCCGATCTATCTGATTGCCAAGAAAATTACCCAAGGTGTGGAACAGCCGACTTTATTGCTGGCCAACCAAAGTGGACATGATGTGAGTCTGACTCCGGCGCATCGAAAAACTATTCAGAATGCAGGTCTGGTGATCTGGCTGGGTCAGGCGCATGAAGCACCCTTGGCCAAAGTGCTGAATGAAAGTAATAAAGGCATTGCACTGTTAGACTCGGGGATATTGACCACCTTGCCGATGCGTAATCCGCGTGGCGAGGCCTTAAAAAATACGGTAGACACGCATGTCTGGCTCGATCCGAATAATGCAGTGCGGATTGGTTTCTTTATTGCGGCGCTACGTTCGCAGCAATTGCCGGAGCATCGTGAACGCTACTGGAAAAATGCCCGTGACTTTGCACAAAACATGTTTGCGACGGCCCAGCGTTATAGTTCAAGCAACAAAGCCAAACCCTATTGGTCTTATCACGATGCCTATCAGTATCTGGAACGCCCACTCAATTTAAAATTCATGGGTGCGCTGACCGATGATCCGCATGTTTCGCCAACCGTAGCCCAAATCAAGTTTTTACAGGATCATCGTCCACAACGCAAA
Organism: Acinetobacter lwoffii; assembly: GCF_022809915.1. GTDB lineage: Bacteria > Pseudomonadota > Gammaproteobacteria > Pseudomonadales > Moraxellaceae > Acinetobacter > Acinetobacter lwoffii_M. The sequence continues at coordinate 81,322 of NZ_JALGQY010000010.1, forward strand.
ATGTGCCTGCTGGCCGAAGGTCATGCCAGTGAAAACCAGTACCGCAAACTCAATCCGGTACTGTTCCAGCATGTCGATGAAAGCATGAGCGGGGCAGGGGACTTTGTGCAGGCTTGGCAGCAATTGGCCACAGAAACCCAGAAATGTGTACTAAATGCACGCTAATGATTTAAAAAATAGACAGATTTTGATTGGTTTAACAGCAGTGACCCGATTTAAAAAAACACGACTAAGGTCGGGAAAAGATTGCATGTTCAGGGGTGTAACTCTATAATGCCTGCGATTAAAAATAATCACCTGTTAAACTTGTCAAGCATGATTGCTGTGAGTGAATAAATAATGAGCCGAACTAGTCGCTTGATTGACCGACGATTAGCGAAAGCTTTGGTCCTCCTGCAAGCCTGTATGATCCCTGTTTCAGCCTTGATCGGCTGGGTCGTGAAAGACTCAACCGCAGCCTTGAGTGCAGCATTAGGTGCACTGGTATGTTGGCTCGCGACTTGTTATTTTTCGTGGCAATCGTTTCGAGCAGCAGGAGCCCGCGCGTCTAAACAAGTTCTTTCGAACATGTATAAAGGCTTGATGGGAAAGTTTGCCATTGTGATTGTTGGTTTCATTTTAATTTTAAGCAATGTTAAACCGTTGTCAGCGGTGGCGTTGTTTTGTGGTTTTATACTTGTTCAAGCCATGTCGTGGGTCGCTCCGTTTTGGGCGTCACGTCTACAAAAATGAGTATAAGCACAACAAGAAATTGAAAAGTTTTTCAGGAGCAGGCGAGATATCAAGCAGCACGCGATATTCGTTTGTTCTATTAGTTTTTTGACATTGACCAGGTGTGATTTATGGCTGCTGAAGAACATGCCCTTACTTCGACCGAGTATATCAAGCATCACTTGACCAACATGACCTATGGCAAAATGCCGGACGGTACGTGGAAATTGGCCGAGAGCGGTGCTGAAGCTCAACAGATGGGGTTCACTGCTATTCACTTGGATTCAATGGGTTGGTCTATCGGACTGGGTCTGATTTTCTGTTTGTTGTTCTGGTTGGTTGCGAAAGCGGCTAATGCTGGTGTTCCTACCAAGTTCCAGTCTGCAATTGAAATGATTATCGAGTTTGTAGATTCAAGTGTACGTGATACCTTCCACGGGAAGTCTCGATTAATTGCACCCTTAGCATTAACCATTTTCGTGTGGATTTTCCTCATGAACTTGATGGATTTGATCCCTGTTGACTTTATTCCTTATGTAGCTCAACACGCGATTGCTTCTATGCTGGGTGTAGACCCTCATCAGGTTTACTTTAAAATTGTTCCGACTACAGATCCAAACATTACCCTCGGTATGTCTATTTCTGTATTCTTCTTAATTATTTTCTATAGTATTCGTGAGAAAGGTGTTGGCGGCTTCGTTGGTGAGTTAGCACTGAACCCATTTAACCCAAGTAATCCAGTTGCTAAAGTGCTTTTAATTCCATTCAACTTATTGTTGGAATTGACTACTTTCTTGGCGCGACCAGTTTCATTGGCTCTACGACTGTTCGGTAACATGTATGCGGGTGAGTTAATCTTCATTCTTATCGCGTTATTACCGTTCTGGATCCAGTGGGCGTTGTCTGTGCCTTGGGCGATTTTCCACATTTTGATTATTACGCTACAAGCATTCATTTTCATGATGTTGACTATCGTGTACATGAGTATGGCAAGCGAAAAGCATTAATGGTATTGCCTAACTGTCAACGGATGGTTGGGCACACAATTTTTTAACTTAATTTGGTATAAAACCTAACCTCTGAGGAATTATCATGGAACTCACTTTAGGTCTAGTTGCAATTGCATCTGCTATCTTGATCGCTTTCGGTGCTTTAGGTACTGCGATTGGTTTTGGTCTTCTAGGCGGCCGTTTCCTTGAAGCTGTAGCTCGTCAACCAGAATTGGCTCCACAACTTCAAACTCGTATGTTCTTAATCGCGGGTCTTCTTGATGCTGTGCCTATGATCGGTGTTGGTATTGGCTTGTTCTTCATCTTCGCTAATCCATTTGTAGGTTAATCAGCTTAATTCCGAAATTCACTATTTGAGGAATTTGCAATGAATATCAACCTCACATTGTTTGGCCAAGCGATTGCGTTTGCGATTTTTGTCGCATTCTGCATGAAGTTTGTATGGCCACCACTAATCAATGCGATTAGTGAACGTCAGCGTAAAATCGCTGATGGCTTAAATGCTGCTGAAAAAGCGAAGGCTGACCTTGCAGATGCGCAAGCACAAGTGAAAGCTGAGTTAGACGCGGCAAAAGCACAAGCGGCTCAATTGATCGAACAAGCGAACCGTCGTGGTGCACAATTGATCGAAGAAGCGCGTACCCAAGCTGCGGCTGAAGGTGAGCGTATTCGTCAACAGGCTAAAGAAGCTGTTGATACTGAAATCAATGCTGCTCGCGAAGAATTGCGTCAACAAGTGGCTGCTCTTGCAGTAACTGGTGCTGAGAAAATTCTTAGCCAGCAAGTTGATGCAGAAGCTCACAATGCCATGCTGACTCAGCTGGCTGCTAAACTTTAAGAGAGGCGGATTATGGCTGAACTCTTGACGTTGGCACGCCCATACGCTAAAGCAGCATTTGCTTACGCTTCTGAGCAAAGTGCAACTGACTCTTGGTCAACAGCACTTGAATTGCTCAGTGCTGCGGTGCAAGACGAAGCATTTTCAGCTTATCTAAATCGCCCTGAGCTTACACCTGCTGAGCAGGTGGCTCTTTTTGCGAAAGTTTTAGGTGAAGACCAAACTGCAGCAGTGTCTAACTTCCTGACATTGCTTGCAGAGAATAACCGTTTGGTTCTTCTTCCTGAGATTGCAGCAGAATATGAGCAGCTTAAATCACAGAATAACAATACTGTGGATGTAGTGATTGAATCTGCATTCCCATTAACTTCTGTACAGGAACAACTTCTTACTCACGCATTAGAGAAAAAATTCGAAGCGGCGGTAAATGTTTCTGTAGAAGTTAACCCAGCGCTGATTGCTGGTGTAGTTATTCGTGCAGGCGACCAAGTGATAGATGATTCTGCGCTTAACAAGCTTGAAAAAATGCGTACTCGTCTTCTTGCTTAATTGCATTTAGAAGACTGAACTTTAAAAAGATTGAGGTATAGCGCAATGCAACAACTGAATCCATCCGAGATCAGTGCGCTCATTAAACAGCGTATCGGCGATCTGGACACCAGCGCAACCGCTAAGAACGAAGGAACCATTGTTATGGTTTCCGACGGTATTGTGCGTATTCACGGCTTAGCTGACGCTATGTACGGTGAAATGATCGAATTCGACGGCGGCCTTTACGGTATGGCACTGAACCTAGAACAGGATTCAGTGGGCGTCGTTGTTTTAGGTAACTACTTAAGCCTTCAAGAAGGTCAAAAAGCGCGTTGCACAGGTCGTGTATTAGAAGTTCCGGTTGGTCCAGAACTTTTAGGCCGTGTAGTAGATGCTTTGGGTAACCCGATTGATGGTAAAGGCCCTATTGATGCAAAATTAACTGATGCTGTTGAAAAAGTAGCACCAGGCGTAATTTGGCGTCAATCAGTGGATCAACCTGTACAAACTGGTTATAAATCAGTAGATACAATGATCCCTGTAGGCCGTGGTCAACGTGAGTTGATCATTGGTGACCGTCAAACTGGTAAAACAGCAATGGCGATCGACGCGATCATCGCTCAGAAAAACTCTGGCATTAAATGTGTATACGTAGCAATCGGTCAAAAACAATCGACTATCGCTAACGTGGTACGCAAGCTAGAAGAAACTGGCGCTATGGCGTATACAACTGTTGTAGCTGCAGCTGCAGCTGATCCAGCAGCAATGCTGTATCTAGCTCCGTATTCTGGCTGTACAATGGGCGAATACTTCCGTGACCGCGGTGAAGATGCGTTAATCATTTATGATGACTTGTCTAAGCAAGCTGTTGCTTACCGTCAAATTTCATTGCTTTTACGCCGTCCACCAGGTCGTGAAGCGTATCCAGGTGACGTGTTCTATCTACACTCGCGTCTACTTGAACGTGCTTCTCGTGTATCTGCTGACTACGTTGAGAAATTCACTAACGGTGAAGTTAAAGGCCAAACTGGTTCATTAACTGCATTGCCGATTATTGAAACTCAAGCGGGTGACGTATCTGCATTCGTACCAACCAACGTAATTTCGATTACTGATGGTCAGATCTTCCTTGAAACATCATTATTCAACGCAGGTATTCGTCCTGCTGTGAACGCGGGTATCTCTGTATCTCGTGTTGGTGGTTCAGCGCAAACTAAGATCATCAAGAAATTGTCTGGTGGTATCCGTACTGCTTTGGCGCAATACCGTGAATTGGCAGCATTTGCTCAGTTCGCTTCTGATCTTGACGAAGCAACTCGTAAGCAACTTGAACATGGTCAACGTGTAACTGAGTTAATGAAGCAAAAACAATATGCTCCATACTCAATTGCTGACCAAGCTGTTTCAATTTATGCATCTAACGAAGGCTACATGGCTGACGTAGACGTTAAGAAAATCGTAGACTTTGATGCTGCGTTAATTTCTTACTTCCGTTCAGAGCATGCTGCGTTAATGCAACAAATCGATGCCTCTGGTGATTACAACAAAGACATCGAAGCTGCAATCAAAGCAGGTATTGAAAGCTTTAAAGCGACTCAAACTTACTAATTTCAACCTCTGTTGAATTTAGTGTCGGTTTGGTTCACGGAATCAACCTTCGGAAGCTCGCAAGGGCTTTCGAATACTAGGTTAAGCGTATGGCAAATTTAAAAGAAATTCGCGCCAAAGTAGCTAGTATCAAGAGCACGCAGAAGATTACTCGAGCGATGCAAATGGTAGCAGCTTCTAAGATGCGTCGTGCGCAAGAGCGCATGGCTCAAGGCCGTCCGTATGCCGAAAATATGCACCGTGTAATTGCTCATTTGGTCCAAGCGAATCCTGAATACAAACACCGTTATATGGTTGAACGCCCGGTTAAGCGCGTTGGCTATATCATTGTGTCTTCAGATCGTGGCCTTGCTGGTGGTTTGAACATTAACCTGTTCAAGAAAGTGGTTAAACACGTTCAACAGCAACAAGAGCAGTCAATTGAAGTTCAATTTGCTTTAATTGGTCAAAAAGCGGTTTCGTTTTTTAAAAACTACGGCGGTAAAGTGCTTGGTGCGACGACGCAAGTCGGCGATGCCCCAAGTCTTGAGCAGTTATCTGGTTCTGTACAGGTGATGTTGGACGCTTATGATAAAGGCGAGTTAGATCGTATTTATCTAGTGTCAAACGGCTTTGTCAATGCCATGACTCAAAATCAAAAGATCGAACAACTTGTTCCTTTGGCTGCTGCTGAAGAAGACAAGAATCTGAACCGTCAATACGGTTGGGATTACATCTACGAGCCTGAAGCTGAAGAGCTTTTAAATGGCTTGTTGGTTCGTTATATCGAGTCTGTGGTGTATCAAGGTGTGATTGAAAACATCGCATGTGAGCAGTCTGCACGTATGGTCGCTATGAAAGCAGCGACAGACAACGCAGGCGAGATCATTAAGAGCCTGCAACTTATTTATAACAAGCTGCGTCAAGCCGCGATTACTCAGGAAATTTCTGAGATCGTTGGTGGTGCCGCTGCCGTTTAACATTATTTTGAATTGAGGAGACAGCAATGAATAGCGGTCGTATCATTCAGATCATCGGCGCGGTTATCGACGTCGAGTTTGAACGCAACAGCGTTCCTAAGATCTATGACGCTCTCCAAGTAGATGGTACTGAAACTACTTTAGAAGTTCAGCAACAGCTTGGTGATGGCGTAGTTCGTACTATTGCAATGGGTTCTACTGAAGGCCTTAAGCGTGGTTTGAACGTAACTAACACTAACGCGCCGATTTCTGTACCAGTAGGTACAGCGACTCTAGGCCGTATCATGGACGTTCTTGGTCGCCCGATCGACGAAGCTGGTCCTGTTGCGACTGAAGCGCGTTTACCAATTCACCGTCAAGCGCCTTCTTATGCAGAACAAGCGGCTTCTACTGACCTTTTAGAAACTGGTATTAAAGTCATTGACTTACTTTGCCCGTTCGCGAAAGGTGGTAAAGTTGGTCTGTTCGGTGGTGCCGGTGTTGGTAAAACTGTAAACATGATGGAGTTGATCAACAACATCGCGAAAGCTCACTCAGGTTTATCTGTGTTTGCTGGTGTTGGTGAGCGTACTCGTGAAGGTAACGACTTCTATCACGAAATGAAAGATTCTAACGTTCTGGACAAAGTAGCAATGGTCTACGGTCAGATGAACGAGCCACCGGGTAACCGTTTACGCGTAGCGTTGACTGGTCTTACTATGGCTGAATATTTCCGTGACGAGAAAGACGAAAACGGTAAAGGCCGTGACGTACTATTGTTCGTAGATAACATCTATCGTTATACACTAGCGGGTACTGAAGTATCAGCACTTCTAGGTCGTATGCCATCTGCAGTAGGTTATCAGCCTACACTTGCAGAAGAGATGGGTGTTCTTCAAGAACGTATTACATCGACTAAGTCTGGTTCTATTACGTCAATCCAAGCGGTATACGTACCTGCCGATGACTTAACAGATCCATCGCCTGCTACAACGTTTGCTCACTTGGACGCAACTGTTGTATTGAGCCGTGACATCGCATCTTCTGGTATTTACCCAGCGATCGATCCACTAGACTCAACTTCACGCCAGTTAGATCCGTTAGTTGTTGGTCAAGAGCATTATGAAATTGCACGTTCTGTCCAGAACGTATTGCAACGTTATAAAGAGCTTAAAGACATCATCGCGATTCTTGGTATGGACGAGCTTGCTGAAGAAGATAAACTGGTTGTTTACCGTGCGCGTAAAATCCAGCGTTTCTTCTCTCAACCGTTCCACGTAGCTGAAGTATTTACTGGTGCTCCTGGTAAATTAGTATCTCTTAAAGAAACGATTCGTGGCTTTAAAGGTCTTCTAGCTGGTGAATACGATCACATCCCAGAACAAGCGTTCTACATGGTTGGTGGTATTGACGAAGTTATTGCTAAAGCCGAGAAACTTTAATTAGCTACTCTAATTTAGGAGATTCTCATGGCGACTATGCAATGTGATGTTGTAAGTGTTCAGGAGTCTTTGTACTCAGGCACTATAACTATGCTAATTGCAAAAGGTGCTGGCGGTGAGTTGGGTATTATGCCTGGCCATGCTCCGTTGGTAACTTTGCTCCAACCTGGCGCGATCCGCGTTATTTTGGAAAACGGTACAGAAGAGTTGATCTATGTATCTGGTGGTGTTCTAGAAGTTCAACCGCATGTTGTTACGGTTCTTGCAGATACTGCAGTCCGTGCAGAAAACTTAGATGAAGCAGCTATTGTTGAAGCGCGTAAACACGCTGAAGCATTGCTTGCGAATCAAAAGAGCGATTTGGACTCTGCTGCTGCTTTGGCTGCTCTTGCAGAAACTGCTGCTCAGCTGGAAACGATCCGCAAAATCAAAAACCGCGCTCAATAAGAGACGGTTTGAGATTGAAAAAGCCACCCGAAAGGGTGGTTTTTTTTGGTTCATAGGTTCTTATCATGTTTGTTTTTATATATGTGTTCATAAAAAAAGATTAAGTCTTTTTCTCTGCCATAATTATTGCCAGAACCAAATGTAGCTACTACGTACAAAAAACCAAACTTTTCTAATTCAGATGCTGAAAAGTTACATTCATTATTCTTAAGGTGGTAATCCTTCTTGGATTTGTTCATTTCAAATGATAAGTAGGCTTTTTATAACCCTTCTAATAAAAACGATGTAAATTGAGGAATAATATGAGCATATCTTAAAAAAGTTTCACGATTTATTTCTTTCGCATCATATAAAAGAGCTAAACGAGCGAGCATTTTAGATTGATGTATTAAATAGGCTTTATCTAAAGCATTGAGTAATTCACCACCTATTTCTAAGTTATTTTGATCCTTGAAGATTTTCAGTAATGTTCCTGATGCTAACTTTTCACCTTCTTTTATAAATTCTAGGATATTTTTCAGTTTTTGCTTTTCGTTATAGTTCCTAAAAACTTGATAAATAGCTAAACCTGATGATGCTATTGGAAAAGCTTTTAAAATTTCTTGAAAAATAGTATCAGTCGTTTCTAAAACTGTATTATCAAAATAGTTTTCTGCTGTTTGAATGATATTAGATTTTATTTGACTCATGATAAATTTTCTTTTTTCAAATATATAGATAATGTACTACACACCTGAAAATTTGAAATTTATATTTTTTAACATCACCTTAAAACAGCTGATTTAGATTATTTGTTTTAGCTTAGAATTTTTGCAAGTATTGATCTTGAGAGTGTTAGTTTTACATTTCCGATTCTTAAATAAATTTCATTTTGTACCACTCGATATAACTTTTACCTGCTCTCAGTAATGTTTTGAACCAATCTGTAAGCAGACACACGCGATAAAAAAATCAGTGATAAGTTAAATAATTCGAATAGATACACGCTTGTTATAACTTGATGCAATTGGGTTTTGAACAGGCAAAACTTATAATTGAAAAAGGGAAAATCATGGCTTATCAATCTATTAATCCATTTACCAATCAAAAATTGAAAGACTACCCATCCCATAACGATCAAGATATTCAAGATGCCCTCGATACTGCAGAACAAATCCTAAAGTCAGACTGGTCACAACAGGTCGATACTCGTATTGAAGTACTGCGAAAATTAGCCAGCAGTATGCGAGAGCAAAAGTCTGAACTGGCTAAGCTCATGACGCTGGATATGGGGAAACTGATCAAGCAGGGTGAAGGTGAAATCGAAACCTGTACCAAAATCGCAGAATACTATGCTGATCATGCCAAAGAATTTTTAGCACCCGTGTCCTATGAAACGGAACTGGGAGAAGCCTGGGTTGAGCATCATCCACTGGGTATTATCATGGCGGTAGAACCGTGGAATTTTCCATTTTATCAACTGATGCGAGTGTTTGCACCGAACTGTGCCATTGGTAATCCGGTTCTGGCAAAACATGCCGGCATTGTGCCGCAATGTGCAGAAGCCTTTGAGCAATTGGTCTTGGATGCAGGCGCACCCAAAGGTGTCTGGACCAATCTGTTTATCAGCAGTGATCAGGTCGCGGAAGTAATTGCAGACAAGCGTGTGCGTGGTGTGGCACTCACAGGTTCAGAAGGTGCGGGCAGTGCAGTCGCTGAACAGGCGGGCAAACATCTTAAAAAATCCACACTGGAACTGGGCGGTAATGATGTATTTATCGTACTCGATGATGCAGATCTGGAACGCACGATCAAGTTAGGCTGTCAGGCGCGTGTCAATAATGCCGGGCAGGTATGTACAGCGGCGAAGCGATTTATCTTGCATGAAAAAATTGCCGAACAATTCAAGGCCGGCATGCTGAAAGCTTTTGAACAGTTAAAACTGGGTGATCCGCTCGATCCTGAAACCACTTTAGGACCGCTGTCTTCAAAAGATGCGCTGGAAAAACTCAGCGAGCAGGTCGAAAAGGCAGTAGCACAAGGCGCGACTGTGGTCACTGGCGGCAAAGCTGTAGAACATCAAGGCAATTTCTATGCACCAACCATTCTGGAAAATATCACGCGTGAAAATGAAGCCTGGTATGAAGAATTTTTTGGCCCAGTGGCACAAATCTATGTGGCGAAGGATGATGATAAAATTGTCGAAATTGCCAATGATTCCAATTATGGTCTGGGTGGTGTGATTCATTCACAGGATATCGAGCGGGCGAAAAAGCTAGCGTCACGGGTAGAAACTGGCATGATCTGGATCAACTGGTTTACTGATACCACGCCTGAGTTACCATTTGGTGGAATTAAAAATTCCGGTTATGGGCATGAACTATCGATTGATGGTTTTAGAGAATTTGTGCAGAAGAAACTAGTTGTCGTCAGAAGCCCGAAAAAATAATATGATCTGATGTCAAAGAAGCCACTATTCAGTGGCTTCTTTGTCTGGTTGGTCTGGATATTCTTCACGTTTGCCGCCTTCATAACTGGCAAAGCGCGGATGTTCTGGTGCAAATGACGGTTCAGCACTTGGCCAAGGCCAGCCACCAAACTGGGTTTCGCGATAACGGCGAAAAGCAGTATCTAGCTCTTGCGCACTATTCAGCACAAAAGGCCCATGCATAGCCACCGGTGCACCGATCGGTTCACCCTCCAGCCATAAAATATGTGATTCCAGCAGCCCACCTTTGAGCTGAATATCTGCATCCGGTTTGAGTTCAAGTAGATGCTTCGGCGCTATCTTCTGTCCTTCAAGTTCCAAGCTTCTACCTTGATAAAAATAACAAAAACGCGTTGCAGTAGCAGTGGTTGCAGGAATGATTAATTCTGCTTCCGGCCCTAAAGTGATTAAATAAATATTGAGCTGATTCTCTGGAAGGGCTGCCCATGAATGTGGTGGGCGGTCCAGTGCCTGAGTCTGTTTAAACTGTCCTGAAATGACCCGGATATCCGCTTTACGTCCGCCCGCATCGGCTGAAAATACATGTGGAATCTGTTCACGCCACAACATTTTATAATCGGCTGGCTGTTTTTTCTGTTCCGGTGAGGAATTCAGCCAGATTTGAAACAGCTCCAGAGGATTGTCCTGATCCTGATGGACTAAAGGAAACATCTCGCAATGCTGTACCCCATTGCCGGTAGTCAGCCATTGCACATCACCCGCGCCATAACGTCCCGAGTTTCCCAGCGAGTCAAAATGATCGACATAACCGCGCTCGACAATGGTAATGGTTTCAAAGCCAGTATGCGGATGCTCCGGAAAACCGGGAATACTCTCGCCATAATACATGTCATATTCATGCTGCTGTGGCGGGGAAACTGGGCCTAATTCGGCATTGCCCTGTGGAAAATGATCTTGATGATGAACGGTAAAAATAAAAGGATCTTTCAGATCAAGCCGGGATGTGACTGAAACCACAGAATACAGCACTGAATTCGACATGATTGAACTCCTGATGATCTGATTAGATGAAAATTCCTGATCTAAATATAATTTTTATAATCGATAACAGTGTATAGCCTGTACCGCAGTTAAGAAAGGCGCTTTTCGATTAAGCGCCTTAAAATGAGATTTTTAGGTATTTTAAGTATTGTCCTGATCAGTATTGCTCTCTGATTCCTGATCTGGATTCTGGATCAGCAAGCCGGCCAGTTTGACCATTTCGGATTGCACATTAACCATCTGGGATTCAATCTTTTTCAAGTTCACTTGGCTGAAATCTACCTGGCCGTTTAAAAGAGGAGAAGCCAGAACCTGCTGATTGGCAGTCATGATGTTGTCACGAATCTGGTCAATTTCTTGGCTTTTCAAGTTCAGGTTGCCCAGCACCTGATTAAAACTGCTGAGTTGCTGTTGAAGCTGGGTCGCGGTGGACTGCAATTGCTGGGTATCTTTGGCTTCGACCGCCGTTTGCAGTTCGCTCTGGGTCTGTTTTAACTGTTCCACATAACTGCCGGCCTTGAGCTGCAAGTCGGCGACATCCCGAACCATATAAAACATATTGCCAGATTTAAGTTCAGTTGGTGTTGCCGAGCCTTGTTGCTGAGAGGCTGGTTCTAAATCTGACGTTGTTGTATCTGCCTGTTCAGTCGGTGTTTCGACAGCCTGTTCACAGCCCATCAGTAAAATTCCCGAGCTAAATAATGCGAAAGGAAGGACAGCATTGGCAAGAATCTTGGACATGGAATCAGGGTCTCGATACAGGTAATAGAATTTGAATAGTATTTAATATAAGGACAAACTATGGAGATAAAAAAGATTGTTGCAAACTCATAACAATTCTTCTGGGTTGCGAACGTTGCTCTATTCAAAAACAAGAAAAAGATTATTAAAAGCTGGTAAAGAATTACTTTGCTCTCACCAAATTGGCTTGTTTGGCCTGCAATCACTTTGAAAATGTTTTTAGGTGAATTTTAATGCAATTAAATAATCGTTTTTAAATAAAAAAAATAAGTATCTACCAAGAAAATAGATACTTATTTCAAGCTTGATGCTTATGAGAATAATCGAGAATTATTTTGCAAGTTCTGCATTCACTGCATCGACAATCCGTTGATCATCTGCAGTAATATCTGGAGCAAAACGTGCCACTACTTCACCATTTTTATTGATCAGGAATTTTTCAAAGTTCCAGAGCACTTCTGGTGGCTGATTTGGGGTTAAACCATAATCGACCAGATCTTTCCACCAAGGGCCTTCACCGATACGTTCCGGTACAGCCTGCGTAAGGTTGGCATATAAAGGATGCTTGTCTTCACCCGCGACAGAGATTTTAGCAAATAGCGGGAAGTCAACTTTATAATTCACTGAGCAGAATTCCTGAATCTCGGCTTCGCTACCCGGTTCCTGTTCCAAAAAGTTATTGGCAGGGAAGCCCAGAATTTCCAGACCTTCCGCTTTTTTGTCCTGATACAGTTTTTGTAAGCCTTCATATTGCGGCGTCAGGCCACATTTAGATGCGACGTTAACCACCAGCAAAACCTTACCTTGGTACTGGTTTAAAGTGGTTTCTGTTCCTTCAATGGTTTTGACTGGAATGTCATATACAGAGCGAGTCATCAGATTTCCTTTTTTATTAAATGAATGAGGGCTATTTGTTTTAACGGGTATTTAAATACAGTACAAGTCGGAATCAGTGAAATGCTTACCTGCCAGCTACAAATAGCATTAATTTTAGTTGAAAAATCAATTATGCTTAGGCACTTGCCAAGAGCGCATAGATTAACAATAGATAGAGACAGGGATGAAGTTATGACGCAGCAGCAAAAAACAATGTGGTGGGCCATGCTGCTTCCATTGACTGCGGTACTGATCTGGTCACTGAATATTGTCGTGACCCGCTATGTGACCGACTTTATCTCGCCGGTGAGCATCAGTTTTTATCGCTGGTTTTTTGCCTTTCTGATTCTAACCCCGTTTATTTTGCCGCGGGTGATTCGTGAGCGTGCCCTGATTGTGCCGCATCTGAAACAGCTGGCAGTGCTGAGTGCCTTTGGTCTGGTGCTGTATCAGGGACTGGCTTATACCGCTGCACATTACACCACCGCCACCAATATGGGCATTATTAATGCCTTTATTCCGATTTTTACCATTTTTGTGTCGATGCTGATTCTGCGCGATATTCCGAATCGCTACGCCATTATTGGCAGTCTGTTGTCCTTTGCCGGGCTGATCTATGTGATGGGGCAGGGCAATCCTTGGGGCCTGCTGCATGCCGGCGGCCAATGGGGCGATCTGCTGATGATTATCGCCGTGTTTTTCTATGCCTTTTATGGGGTTTTTCTGAAAAAATGGCAGCTGCAGATTCCGTTAATGCTGAGCCTGTATGTGCAGATTCTGTTTGCGCTGCTGTATCACCTGCCGTTTGTGGCCTGGTTGGGTCTTGATGCCATCAATATGACCAATGCCGGCAGCGTTATCTACGCCAGTATTTTCCCTTCATTAATTGCCCCTTTGGTGTGGATGATGGCGATTCAGCGTCTGGGACCGACCCGCACCAGTATCTTTATGAACCTGATGCCGGTGTTTACCGCTTTAATTGCCTTTGTCTGGTTAAAAGAGGCCTGGACCATTTATCACAGTATTGGTGGGGCGATTATTCTGTTCGGAATTGTGCTGGCCCAGAAAAAAACTGTGGCGCCAGTGCTCCTGAAAGCCAAATAGTTGCCCAAAAAACGAACAAACAAACTTAATTTTTTGCTTGAATGATCTCGTGAATAAAGGCAAATAGACTTTAGTCGAGAAGAGTAGCTTTTAGCTTCTTTAAAAAGCACTTTAAAAAGAGCAAGATAATTTGAATTTTTTTCAAATAATGATTGATTAATCATAGGTTTAAGCTGTTTTTTAAGAGCTAAAATATATTTGTTTTTTTTAAACTGTTCGCCCATAATACGCTCCATCGCAGATCAGCGACTGTTGCTGAAATGCCCAGAGATTTCGATACCCTCTGGATGTGATAATACACATCCTTTTTTATGCTCAGCCATCCCTATATGGCTGAGCTTTTTTTTGTCTTAAAACTTTAGTCGGGCTTGAGTGTCCCGACCAAATCAGACAGGAATCAGTCACGAATAACTACGCCAGTCACTGCATCAATGATCCGGCTTGGTTGCTGACTTAAACCGAGGTCACCATTCAGATAATTCAGATTCTGGTCAAAATAGCGGATCGCATCCTGCAGTGAGCGGGCAGGTTCCATACCGGCAGGATTGGCACTGGTCGACACGATAAAACCGCCAAAGGCCTGACACAATGCTACACAGAGTGGGTGAGTGGTTACGCGGACGGCTACTTTAGGATGATGACCTTTAATCCAGTCAGGAATGTCTTTATTTGCAGGAAGTAGCCAGGTGGTCGCGCGATCAGCAGGTCTGTCATTGCTCCAGGAGTCAATCACTTTTTCACGCATTTCTTCGCTTAAATCCTGCAGCAGATGTTCTACCTGTGAAAGATGAGCTGCCAGCAGAATCACACCTTTCTCAATCGGGCGTTGCTTCAATTCTAAAATCTGATGAAATGCCTGTTCATTATAGGGGTCGCAACCCAAGCCCCAAACAGCCTCTGTGGGATATGCCAAGACTTGTCCGTCTTTAAGCCATGCTGCTGCTTCGGCAACAGAGGTAGTGATCATGTGGATACCTTATATTAAACAACAAAGCGCTATTGTGAACCTTATTTCAGAATCCGACAACGTAGATACAGGCCGGCTTGCTGGGTGCAAAAACCGAGTAATTCCAGTTCCATCAGTTGACTGGTCAAGGCAGATACTTCTTGCTGCACCTGCGTTCCCAGCTGATCCAGAGTTTGTCCCACCCAGTCCAGCTGGTTATATAGACTAAGCAGATGTGGTGGGATCTGTTGTGATTCTGCTGCAGCGACTTCCAGTTTGGGAGTATTTTCCAAAGCCTGCCATTGCGTCGCCAGTGCCAGTTCTTCGATGACCTGCTGCGGGTGATCAATCAAAATTGCACCTTCACGAATCAGTTGGTGGCAGCCCTGATGATGCTCGCTGTAAATATGTCCCGGAATGGCAAACACAGTTTTACCTTGCTCAGCTGCCAGTTTAGCCGTAATCAGAGAACCACTTTTTAATGCAGCCTCTGCCACAATCACACCTAGACTTAAACCACTGACGATTCGGTTGCACCGTGGGAAATGGTGTTGCAAAGGCAGCGTATCTGGTAGAAACTCACTGATGACTGCACCATCGTGCTCAATGATTTGCTGGCGTAGTGATTGATGTTGTGCTGGATAGGTTTGATCCAGTCCAGTCGCCATCACTGCAATTGTCCCTTGATGCTGTAACGCAGCCCGATGCGCTGCTTCATCAATACCGTATGCCAGACCGCTATTGATATAGAAACCCTGTTCACTCAAATAAAAAGCAAAGTCATAAGCTACTTGCCGGCCGTGTGGACTGGGTTTGCGGCTGCCTACAATGGCAATCTGTGCCTGAAGCAGGGTATCGGATCTACCCTGACCAAAAATGATCGGTGGTTTATCTGCATAAGGATGCAACTGCTGAGGATAATGCGGATCGCTGTGCAGCAAAATAAAATCGCTATCCTGCTGGATCTGCTGCAGACATCGCTGAAATTTTTGCTGCGCTTCTGGGAGGTAAAACTCTTTTAAGCGCTGCACATGATTGGCATGAAGGCCGAGTGCTTGCCAGACGGGTACTTGATCCGGCTGAAGGGCATGCGCCAGTTCGGTATAATGTTGACTGATTTTATAGAAACTCGAAAGAGAATGCTGAACCAGATACCATAACGTAATTGTTTCCAGTTGCGCGCGTGATAACGGGTTCAGCATATTGAGACCTATAGGGTTGTCTTCTTATTATTAAGTTTTTTTATTTAGACAAATATTTATTCATCTAAAAGAGGTGCTTGAATTCCTGCACCAACCTTGATTGGTAATTCGCTCTCTAGCACATAGGCATAGCTTAATTGATCGAAGTTTTTGAATACCATGATTTGGCCAATACGCTCACCTGGCAATTGCACACGTTCTTTAGTTTTAGGATCAGTGACCACTTCACCTTTTTGATTCACACTAAAGACATGACCCGTCTGAACTCCATGTGCCGTACCACGGTCAATGGTGACAACACTATGACGTGCTGCTGTACCAATTGACCCCAATACACGCACAATCTGGCCACCGGCAGCAATATTTTCTGCATTGGTCGGATAGAACAGAGTCGGTAACATTGGATCGTATTCTGGTAAGACACGATCACCGCGACGTACTTCAGCATTGTAACTATCTGTCAGTTCAAGTGTGGTGACATCACCTTCGCCACGAACTGCAATACCGGATGCCACCTGTTGCAGCTCGAGTGCAGCCGTATATTTCTTGCCATTCGCATCGGTAAATACATACGGTTCAGCTTCGCGATACACGGCATAGCGTTGACCAACTTCCAGACCGTTACCACGTACATAGACTTTCTGGCCTTTGCCTGCCAGTACGCGCTGATCGGCAGTTCCAAGAATATATGGCGTACCTTGAACTGAATCAGGTGCCATCAGGGTGTAGCGTTCCAACCACTGCTTGATATGTTCTAGTGGAATTACTGGAATGGTATTGTTTAACGATTCAACCCGAATCTGAGGTTGCAAGGAGGTGCTACCCAGATAACGGCTGATAATGCCTTCACAACCATCACCTTCGTCTTTACCAATAATCGGACGGCCCTGGTAATCACACATCAGTAGGCGGTCACCCGGGAAAATCCAGTGTGGATTTTTGACGTGCTTGTTGCTGGCCCAGATTTCCGGCCAACGTACCGGATTTTTCAGGAAGCGTTTCGAGATATCCCAAAGTGTATCTCCTTTTTTCACCACATACACGTTCGGTGCACTGGCTTTTAATGCCGGTGGATTGACGTTACGTGCAGGTGCTGCCTCGGCGGAATGAATGGTCCCCATACTGACGCCTACACAAATAGCAAGTGCCAGCATCTGATTTTTAAACCCCAAGGCACTAAAAAATGGCATGCCCTTTAAAACCTTTTTCATTATCATAATTCCTAAAATTATGTGCGTAGTTGCGTTATAATAACGATCTTACACACATTTTTTTGATGAAGCATTCCCTTCATTTGGTTTTTTGATCAATGGCATAATTGAGGATGCAGTATGGCCTTATTACCTATTTTAAGTTTCCCGGATCCCCGTCTTCGTACCATTGCCCAACCTGTCGAAGAAGTAACTGATGAAATTCGTCAGCTCGCTGCAGATATGTTTGAAACCATGTATGAAGCACCAGGTATCGGACTTGCCGCGACTCAGGTGGATCGTCATATTCAGCTGATTGTTATGGATCTGTCTGAAGATAAAGATCAACCGATGGTGTTTATTAACCCCAAAATTACACCATTAACTGAAGAAACGCAGCCCTACGAAGAAGGCTGTCTATCAGTTCCTCAAATATACGATAAAGTTGACCGTCCGTCACGTGTAAAAATTGAGGCAATTAATCTGCAAGGTCAAGCATTTGAGCTTGATGCTGACGGACTTCTCGCTGTGTGTATCCAACATGAAATGGATCACTTAAATGGCAAATTATTTGTTGATTATTTATCACCATTAAAACGTCAACGGGCACGTGAAAAAGTGGAAAAACTGGTCCGCCAGCGTAATAAAGACAAGGTCGCAGTCAAGCGCTAAGTCCATTATTTTGGTTCAATTTAATGTCAAATAAAGCCCAATTTCAATTAGGCTTTGTTATACTGGGCATTAGCATATTTTAGGGTTGATCTGTGTTGTTACGAGGTGGGCTGCTACTGGCATGTGCAGCTGTGTTTCTACAGATTGCTGTATTTCTACAGCCGTTGTTACCGAAGCAATATCAGGTTGCGCCGGTCTGTGAAACCATCACGCGTGCACTTTTTGTAGCAACAGACCCGCATGCGCAGCATAGTATAAGCGAACATACCCATTTCAAGGTTCAATCCGACCATGCTGAGCATGACCATCATGATGCCAATCATCAATGCCAGTACTGTACCGTCTATGCCAATCTGATCTTGCCGCCTGATCTGGAGATCCAGCAGGTGCTTGACCGGATTCATGTGCGTTTAATTGCTTATCAAAAAACCTTTAAGCATGTCTGGTTCGTCCTTCAGCAGCTTTTCTTAATTCCTCAGGGACGGGCACCACCACTGCCTGCATAAATCTGCATTTTTTCGCTTGGGTTGTTATTGACTCAAGCCATGCTTTATTTATGTATTCAGTGAGATAGAGAAATGGCTCAGCCTAAATTTTCTTTACAGCCACTTGCGGCTGCGATTTGTGTTGCTTGTTATTCTTCGATAGTGATGGCCAATGACGCCATGCCGGTTCAGACATTTGCCCCGATTGTGGTGACGTCAGCATCAGGTAATGATGCCAATGGGCTGATTGTCCGCGCTGATCCAAAACAGCCGATTCAACCGATTCCTGCCAGTGATGGTGCGGATTATTTGCAAAGTATTGTCGGCTTTAGTTCGGTCAATAGCGGTGCCGGCACCAATGGTGATGTCACTTTCCGTGGCATGTTTGGTTCAAGGATAAAAATCCTGACTGATGGCACCGAAAACCTGGGCGCCTGTCCAAGTCGTATGGATTCGCCGACCTCTTATATTTCTCCGGAAAACTATGACCGTATTTCGGTGATTAAAGGCCCGCAGACGGTTCAATATGCCAATACTGGCTCTGCGGCAACGGTGATTTTCGAACGTACACCGGAACAGTTTGATCAAGATCAAAACTATCGCGGTCAGGCCAGTGTCTTGATGGGCTCTTTCGGACGTCTTGATCATAATGTCGAAGTTGCAGCAGGCGATGATCAGAAATATGTCCGACTCAATACCAATCGTTCGGTATCGAATAGTTATCAAGATGGTGATGGAACCACTGTGCCTTCAGATTGGGAGCGCTGGAATGCGGATGTCGCATTAGGTTGGACACCGGATGAGGATACCTGGGTAGAGCTGACGGGTGGTAAGGCGGATGGTGAAGCGGTTTATGCTGGTCGTGATATGGATGGATCACAGTTTGCCCGTGAAAGTCTGGGTTTACGTGTTGAAAAGAAAAATCTGACTGATGTAATTCAGAAAGTTGAGGCACAGATCAACTATAACTATAACGACCACATCATGGATAATTTTAGCCTGCGTCCAGTGCCGATGAAGCATGATGAGCATACTCATAACATGCAGCCTATACCTTCTGAGATGCAGGTCACGCGCCGTACTTTAAATACCCGTATGGCGATAACGAGTGAATGGGATCAAAACCAATTGATTGCCGGGATGGATTCTCAGCGCAATACGCATGCTGGAGGAATGACATCCACAAGCATGAATATGCCGCTCACTCCAGATATGAAATTCCAGTCATATGGAGCTTTTGCTGAGCTAAGTCATGAACTAAGTGATAACAACAAATTGGTTGCTGGTGTGCGGGTCGATCAAGTGGAGATTGATGCCTTAAAAACTGGACAGAACCGTCAGGAAACCTTGCCAAGCGGCTTCATTCGTTTTGAAAATACCCATCCAGAACATGATGAAGGCAAGACCTATATGGGTCTGGGTTATGTCGAGCGTATGCCGGATTACTGGGAATTGTTTAGTCCTAAAACGGGAAATGATAACGTTAATACTTTTGCCAATATTGATATTGAAAAGACATTACAGTTTGATTTTGGTTATCAACATGAGCATGGTCATTTCAACTCATGGGCATCCGCATACGCAGGTTTGATTAATGATTATGTGTTAACGACATATAAACCTACTGGCATGATGGGAATGCTTGAAGCACATACCCGTAATGTCGATGCCACTATCGCTGGTGCAGAAGCTGGAATTGGTTACCAGTTTACTGACCGCCTGCAGGCCGATATCAGCGCCATGTATGCCTGGGGTGAAAACACCACAGACAATACGCCGTTACCACAAATCTCTCCTTTAGAAGCCCGTGTTAACTTGCGCTATGTTCAAGACAAATATAATTTTGGATTGCTATGGCGTGTAGTAGATGGTCAAAACCGGATCAGTCTTAACGAAGGTAATATTGTGGGTTATGACAATAAGCAGAGCGCAGGCTTTGGCACTTTGTCTTTAAACGGTAGCTACCATGTCATGGATAGCGTGGATATATCAGTCGGAGTCGATAATGTCCTAGACCGGACTTATACCGAGCACTTAAATAAAATGGGTGCTTCCGGGACAGGTTTACCAACAACCGAGCAGTTTAATAATATGGGACGTAATTACTGGGCACGTGTCAGTATGAAATTCTAATTGTTGCTCAGTACTCCAAAAGCCATTGCTCAATAGCGATGGCTTTTTAATTTTTAGGGTTGCAATAAATTTTCCATATTTAAATAGGGCCTATGTATCTTGGAAGAAGACTGGATAAAACAAGTTTTGTGTATATAAACGCCAGGTTGATGAAGAATCAAACAAGAATAGAATGTGAATTGAACGACATAAGTCATGTGATAAAGACTTTTATAATTTAAATTCAAATAAAACAATATCTTATTGATTTAGTGGATAGGTTTTGTTGAAGGTGCTCAATAAAATTCAAAAATAATGAAAATAAATTAACTATATATAACAATTACTTATATTTTTATTGGTTTGAAAAATAAACACACGATCAAAAATCTTTGCGAGAAGTGTTGCAACGTATCTGAAATCCTGTAGAATGCACATCCATCGGCGATGATGTTGATTAAAACTTGTTGAGAAACAAGGATTTAGCTCGAAGGGTTTAAATCTGGAAGTCTTGAAGAAGTTTAAAAATAATCGATTGAACCTGTTGACTCTTTCGAAATAAAGAGTAATATAGCCGACCTAGCTTGCTGGTGACGAATCAGCAAGAAGATCATTAAGAGATTATGAAGAACAACTTGT